>JAYTTM010001150.1:0-3111 GCA_043745055.1 Chitinophagaceae bacterium
AGTGTTTCCATCACCCGCCAGCTAAGATCGCCATACAAATTGTAGTTAGAGGAAAAGGTGGCTACCTGGTGTTTTTCTATCAATGGCTTTGCCAAAAAATAAGGGCCAGCCATCTGTACCCCAAACGCTTTTGCCTCATCGGTACGGCTTATAATACAGCCATCGTTGTTGCTAAGTACAACAACAGGCTTGTTATCTAAATGCGGTTGAAACAAGCGTTCGCAACTGCAATAAAAACTGTTACAATCTACAATGGCAATCATGTGTATGGGCTAAAGCCCTGTTATTTTATTATCTATTTCTTCTCCGGGCTAAAGCCCGGAGCAACTCATAAAGCCCGGAGCAATTCATAAAGCCCGGAGCAACTCATAAAGCCTGGAGCAATTCATAAAGCCTGGAGCAACTCATAAACGACGGAGGCAACTCATACATTGCCTCGCCTGAGTTGCCTCGCCTGAATTGCCTCGCCCTTCAGGGCGAGGATTGCAAATACAAAAAAGCAAAAGGGCTTTAGCCCTTCATCAATGTAAATCCATATTTATTCATAAACTCATCATACTCTTCCTGAAATGTTTTCTTTGAATGATGGGCTTCCTGGTTCTTGATGTATTCTCTCACTTTGTTTACTCCTGATTCACTTACAGATACGGCAAAGTATTCATCCTGCCATTCAAAATGCTCTTTGCACAAATTATTTTTATTAATCCAGAAAGAACTCTCTCCTTTCAGCAACTGTAATACTTTAGCGATAGTTTGATCGGTATTTAATGAAATAAGGCAATGAACATGATCGATATGCCCGTTTACAAAATCTACATGAATACCTTTACTCAGCCCATTATCCTTAATGTGTTTAAATACCTGTTGCCGCATATCTTTTGTTAATATTGGTACTCGTTTTTTAGTAGCCCATACTAAATGAATCCAGATTTTAATGAATGGCATAGTTGTAAAATTTAGATGAATAAATGTAATATTTTTTCTTCTTATCCTCAGGTCCCCAGTCTAAAGACTGGGGCAATTTATGAATTGCTCTGGCCTTTATGAATTGCTCTGGCCTTTAGGCCAGAGACCTAATAGCATAAATAACCACCCCCCAAATTTTAAAATCCATAAACTCACTTACATCTATAGCAGAAAGTTTGGGTGTTTCGGGCACCAGCCTAAGTTTGTTGAATGTCCGTTCGTAACGGCGTATCAGCATTTCTCCATCAATTACGGCAATTACAATTTTGCCGTTCACTGGTTTAATGCTTCTGTCTACTATCAAAATATCGCCATCATAAATACCGCCATCAATCATGCTGTTACCGTTCATCTTCATAAAAAAAGTGGCGGGCTTGTTTCGGATCAGTTGTTCATTCAAATCGATGCCCCGTTCCATATAATCATCCGCTGCTGCGCCAAAGCCGGAGGCATTGGCTGTTTGCACATCTTGCTGACTAAATTTTTTACTGCCAGCATAGCTGCTGCTTAAAAAGTTTTCCACGTCCATATAAATTATTTGATTGTTAGCTAAATTATTTAGTAAATTTATGCTAAATTAATTTGCATTTCCAAATAAAAAAATACACATTCAATGAAAACTATAGCACAAATTGCCCCGCAGCCAGCTCAACTTACTCCCCGGGATATGGGGGTTGTATTACCGGGTTATGCCATCAATGAATACCAGCTGGTATTGTTGCCACACGAAGCTTTGCGCAACAAGATTATGCAGGTAAAGCAGCATTTTTCTGAGACCTACAAAAGCACCAATGTATTGTATGGCAAGCCACATATTACGCTGGTAAAATTTGTGCAGTATCAACTTACAGAAGCAAAATTGGTTAACAGGCTGCAGGCTGTGGCGATGGGATACCCACCGGTAAAAATAGACCTGAAAGATTACGGAAGTCTTCCTTCTCACAGTATATACATCAACATCACCAGTAAAATTCCTGTACAAAGCCTTGTAAAAAATATCCGAAAACAGTCGCAGCAACTGATGAAGTTGAATGCAGGTAACAAGCCATATTTTATAATGGAACCCAACATAACTATTGCCAGAAAATTACTGCCATGGCAATATGAAAAAGGCTGGCTTCAATACAGTCACCTCAGTTTTACAGGCCGCTTTATTGCAGATGCCATGCTGCTGCTAAAACGCCCTGTTGGGGAAATAAAGTACGAAATAGTACAGCGGTTTCAGTTTCAAAATTTGCCGGTTAATACAACGCAGGGAGAGTTGTTTGGCTGAAAGCCAAAAAGCATCAAGGAGCATAAAGAAAATTTTTTTTAACCAGGCTTTTGAAATGCTATTTGGCTTCATTGGCGTCGCACTCTTATACATTTTTTCTTTATTCAACTTTTATCTAAGCGTATAAATCAGCCCTCGAAGTTTAATATATTTTTCTGCATTTGCTGAGGGTTCTAACAAAATTATCATTAAATAAAAAATTGTATGAACAATCAATCTGCACAAACAGGTAAAAATAAATTGCAACAAGACCATCTCAAAGTAGCTGCAAATCCGCAGGAAGAATCGGTACAATACTTAACCGGCCGTGGTGCCCAGTTCAACACAAAAAATCGTTTTTTAAAAGATGAAAAAACAAAAGAACACATAGAAGGTATTGACGACTGGAGTGAGGAAAATATCCCCACACAATACCTGGAACAGCAAAGCAAAACCATTGTAAATAAAGTGGAAAGCAAAGATGTGGGCATGAGTTACAGCATGAATCCCTATGCTGGCTGTGAGCATGGTTGCATTTACTGCTATGCCCGTAATGTGCATGAATACTGGGGTTACAGCGCCGGGCTGGATTTTGAGCGAAAAATTATTATCAAAAAAAATGCACCACAATTGCTGCGTAAATTTTTGATGCACCCTAAATGGGAATGTGCCCCCATTATGCTTAGCGGTAATACAGATTGCTACCAGCCTGCAGAACAGCAGTATCGCTTAACAAGAGGATTGCTGGAAGTATGCAATGAGTTTAACCAACCTGTTGGTATACTTACTAAAAACTCGGGGATATTAAAAGACAAAGATCTGTTGCAGGAGATGGCGAAAAAAGGAATTGTATCTGCCATGGTATCTATCACATCTTTCAATGAAGATTTGCG
>JAYTTM010001151.1:0-3098 GCA_043745055.1 Chitinophagaceae bacterium
ACAGGTACCGGAAAATGTATCGTTGAAAGTAGAGGCACCTATACTGGCCAAAGCCTCAGCATCGGATAAAGTTGCTCTTGTAATTGTAAACTGCATTTACTGTATTATTGAATAGGGAAAAAATTAAAATGGGTGCTTGATTTTTTTGCGAATTTAAAAAAGATTAACTAATCATATTCACATAATTTTCCGGTTTACAAATATTGGTGAGCCTAGCATGACAATAAAGAATATAAAGCGGTTTAAAACCATCAAAATAATTCATGCGATCATTAAAAGCCCGCGAGAAAGTATACGAAAGTAGAAATTAGCTATTTTTGAAACCAATGGCAAATTGAAGGGCAACCATAAATTCCTGTTTGTGGCTGCACCGAAATCACCCGATACTGCTAGGAAACATTTTATATGTACAACTAACGCTTAAACTATTTGCATGAAAACCCCATCAAGCGCAGGTGTTATACATATAAACCATCAAGTTAAGTGTATTGCAGTGCCGTTGATTACTGTACCTTGAACGAGAAAGGTTTACTTGATTTAATAATCCTTGATTAAAATGGCATGAAATAGATAACGAAGATGTCACAGTCAGGGAGCCCTGCACCAGAAAGGTGAGTAAATTTTAACGAATACGAAGGCGTATCCGTATATGTTTTTTGCGGCGAAATTATAGTTTGCAGAATTATTAAATTTAAATACTACTGTACACACCAAAAGGAAATGGAGATAGTGATTTTTGGCCGAAGGTAACAAACCTCTAAAAATACCTAACAGCACGGACGTTATACGCATTATCCTTCGAAACGCTATATGGTGGGTTGGCATACATAAAGTTGATTGCATATGCATACCCGACGGAGGTGTTGGTGGAACTCCAATAATAAATGTTGCTTGGTGAAACCTGAATCGCAGCCTTGTTTTTATATAATTTTTGTAACTCGTCTAATGATGGTAAAAACCAATCGCTATAACCATTCAAGACCAAATCACTACATACCATGGCAGCTGTATATGGTTGGGAACAATTGTTCGTGATATAGATGGTATTTTGATTGCCTGTTCCCAGTTCTGTACCCGTTGCCCCGGTGAGGAATTTGAGAGAACATCCATATTGTGCCAAACTGGGTTGGTCAAAAGGTGCAGCTATTAAACCATGGAATTCCCCTGCGATATAGCCGGGATCGCCAGGTTGTAAAATATAAGCAATTAATCCACCGTGGTAATTATCACCGATTTTATAAAATTCCCCCTGGTAGTTTTGCCAGTCTACCCCATCAAAATAAACCGGCTTTTTTGTCGTCATGTTATAAACAATCAATCCTTCCGCAGGCGCTGGTATGGCAAGTATTTGTTGTTGTGTCATACGCGGGGGTAAAAATCCCTGAGTAGTGGAACTTACATCTAAAGCAGCAAGAGGCGTAGGTGTTCCAATACCAACATTGCCGCCTATTCCATTTATAACTAGGTTCCGGCCTCCCATACCATAAGTGTAAGATTGAATATAACTGGTTTTATTAGCCGTATCAGCGCCCAAAACTAAGGCATAATCGGTACCAATTTTTGTACCCGACCGCACTGTAAGCGCACTACCCTGCCATTCGAAGCCTTCATTGTACCTCCCCCCGCCTGCTTGCTCAATGGTCAATAAATGCATTGGAGTGGTGGTTCCTATACCAACATTGCCGTTTCTTAATACGGTTAAGGCATTTCTTCGCACAAGTTCTTTGGTATTAATATCATAACTCCCATTGCCCATCTGGAAAATACGGTCAAGAGAAGATGCATTATCAGGGTTTGGAAAATCTGAGATATCGTTTATCATGCCAATAACCGTTCCGCCAAAACTTTTTGATAGATTAGATAAACCAATTACGGTAGAATACTGACCGGTTGCAGTATTTTGGTTGCCCAACGCAGTTGTACCTATATTATTTGCTAACAACCCGGTGCCGATTGCGGTAGAAGAATTACCATTAGCATGTGCATTCATGCCCATGGCAATACTTTTTTGCCCCGAAGCATTGTTGTTTACACCCATACTGATGGAATAATCGCCCAATGCCTTTGAACCATAACCACTGCTAAAGGAATAATAACCGGTATTTATTTTGTCCCAGTTATCACCCGATGCATAGCCAACCCTGAATGCGCCTTTATCTGCATACCACATCATCCTTCTTCCCTCACCTTGTATCGGGGGATTTCCGGGAACTGGCAATGCCAAGCCTACGGCACTGAATACTACACTGCTATCCGTTACATGCAACCTTGCCAATGGTGTTTTTGTTCCAATGCCCACATTTTGAGCTTCACAAAAGTGAATGGAGAGAAGCAAAAAGCAAATTAAAAAGAAATTTTTCATGATGCTGTTTTCAGGTTTACAAAGTATACCTAGACAAATTATGGTATTTTCTGGTTAAAACATTGATTAGATCCTCTTCCTTGGTTCGTGGCACCCGAACAATTATGTTAGAAAGCTCAATGTTTCTGTTGGTGACACCGAAACCAATTATACATCCAGCCTGCAACCATTACGCACGCTGGATGTATTTTTTTATAAAACATTTTTACTTGATCGAGAAGGATGGTTTGAGTGCCACGCACTAAGGTGTAGATTAGAAAAAATATTATCAACTAATTATTCATACTGTTGCAGCAAAAAAATAAATCATATCCGCCTTTGCATGTTTATTGCTCATTAAAAATACGGTTATCCTAAATCAAATCCCCAACGAAAAATATTACAAGATTGCTTGGCATCGGCTGATTAACGGTGTAAATTCTACAAAGCATCCATTTTATCGCTCCGACTATTACCACCATAAATGGCAGTTTCCCGGAGATACGAACGGCTGTTTTAAGAAAGGTAATACCTAATACCAGCAGAAAACTCCTTTCCGCATGCAACAATAAGGCTCCGAATTTGTCCGTTTTAATTACAAGAGGTCGATCAATAGAACTGGGATGGAAATTTATCAAAACTATTCCACAGTGTTTACTGGATTGGCATATTTTGCTAACTTACATATTCACTGTTGTTTCTGTTATATTTTTAAATCAAAACTTTCCTTACTCATCTGCTGTTATTCTATGAAAAT
>JAYTTM010001152.1:0-3095 GCA_043745055.1 Chitinophagaceae bacterium
TACTATTTGGAAATACTTCTAGGAAACCTTTAAAGAAATTTTCGGCATCCCGGTAATTTTTTAAATAATAGAAGCAATATGCATCTTTATAATAAAGTTCTTCAAATTTATCTGTGCCTTTAAAAACCGGATATAATTCCTCATATAATTGTTGAGCTAGCCGGTAATCTTTATTTTCAAAGTACTTATCAGCCATTTTGAGTTTATACTCAAAATCTTTGCTTTTTAGTATTTTATTGAAACTGTTATTACAAGCCGATAGAAGAGTTGCAATTACCAGGAATAAAATTATTGATTTTCGTTTAAACATAAAGTGTGCAAATCTAATGCTTTTAAGCCAAAATTTGTATCAAAAAATACAAGTATCAAAAAACATATAGTTAAGATTTTGAAAAAGAATAATTGAAAAAATATTATGTGTTCATGTTAATTTCAATATACGGAAACTAACACATTCAATTCATAATAAAACACTTTACTAAAAAAAATCCCTCCCGACTATTCGGGAGGGAAAATAATAAGATTTGTTAATATTAATTAGTTTGATTTGATATCTATAGTATTTGAATCACCACCGTCAATAACTTTTTCGACAGCTATTCTATCAGCACTTACGCCTAATTTCTCAACAAGATAATTTTTAACCAATTCCAGTTTTTTATCGGCTAACGCTTGTTGACGCTTGTCAGCTTTAGGATAAGCATACAATGTGGCTGTACAAGTAGGATTATCTTTCAACCTTGTAGCAACAGAACCCAGTAAAGCTTTTGTATCACTTGATAAAGTAACACCTTTAACGGTTAAACTTGGATAATCTGTAGGACATTCAGGTTTTTTCATCATATCTGCCATACTTGCTTTAATTTCTTTGCAACAAGCTGGTTCCGGACATTTACCAACACCATCAGCATCAACAGGTTGACATTCAGTAGGAGTAATCAATTGCTTGTCTTTGTAATCAGGAACACCATCTCCATCTGTATCTTTTGCAACACCATGTGTATCAACAGGCGCACCAGCAACTGTATTTGGTTCTCTATCTAATTGATCCGTTACACCATCACCATCTGCATCATCAAATATTGGTTTTGGAAGCTTCATGTGCTTTGGCTGATTAATTTCGCTGTAAGCATAATCAAGGGGATTAAGCCACCACAATGGTTCAACTCTTTTTGCTCCCAGGTTAAAATTTAAACCCAAAGAAAGATAGTTCCATGAATCCTGATCACGTGTTAAAACTGCATCGCCAGCAGCATGCTCCTGCCATTGCTGACCATCAAGCAAATCCGTTTTTACGATTGTAAGACGATCCTCCAGTGCTAAATTAACTCTCCTACTTAATTTGAAGGCTACACCAGCTAATACAGTGGCAGAAGGCTTAATAGTATTCTTTCCTGACTTAGGTCTCCTAGACCCTGCTTCTGTTTGAGCTTCGGTTTCATAGGTATTATCCATACCAGCCTTTAACTGCTTTAGAATGTCTCTTCGTTTTGAATACAAATCTGTAACGCCAATTTGAGAATTATAAACATTTTTAAATAGTTGGGTATAAGGACTACCATCAGCACCAAGAGCATTAATCATGGTATGAAATGCAGTAACACCTACACCGCCACCGCCATAGAAAGTAAATCCTGTTTTTTGCTTATGGAATCTCACATTATTCAATGTAATTATACCTTGTAAGGATAAGTCCTGAATTTTAGCTTTGTAATTATAATAAACGGGTACAGCAGTAGAAGGATCACCGCCATTTACGGTTCTTAAAAGGCCACTATTATCCCTGTAAAGTGGATTGTATCCTTTACCAACCGGCAAGTTGCCATTGTTTGCGGTAGAATTCCAGGCTGGGTTTTGGGCATAGTTGAGAGAACCCTGCCAACTCATACCTTTCGCTGTTCCATTCACATACTGTAATCTTAAAGAAAAAATATACCCGAATGCTTTTCTAACATTTACACCAAACCCAAAGGTTGGAAATTTAGAAGGAACATCACCCGAAACTGACAGAGCACCTACTGACACACCCAATTCCCACATATTGCGGGGCTTTGCAGGAAAGCTATAGGTATTATTCCAAAACTCATTCTGCTGAGGCATGTTTTTGGCTGATATTACAGACGAATCATAGATACTGTAACCCGAGCCAGTTTGTTCCTGTGCGAAGGTTGTAGTTGTTATTAGAATTATTAATCCTAATAAAAATTTGTACTTTTTGGTTGACATAACTAAATGATTATTAAATTTCTGAAATTACAAGTTGGTAAATGCAAAAGTATCACTTGAGATTTAAAAACCAAATTTTTTTATGATTTATTTGTATTAACTCTTTATTTTTTTGCATTATAACAATCATCAAGACTTTAAATTATGTATTTGTGCTGCATAGTTTTAAGTATTTATTTTTTCCCTATTCCATTTATGAAGATAATTGTTTAAATAGTAAATCATTACTTTGCAACAGTTAACTACTGAACTAAATTGCTCTTATATATAAAAAATGGATTTTGTACAAAAAATAATAGGTAAAGAATTAAGCATATTCGAAAGTAAATTTTCAGAGGCTGTTAAAAGCAATGCCCCGCTGCTTGACAGGATTATGAAATATATAATTAAGCGAAAGGGTAAACAGTTGAGACCTATGTTCGTTTTTTTAAGTGCGAAAATTTGTGGGCCCATTAATGAAAGTACGTACAGAGCCGCTGCACTGGTTGAATTATTACATACTGCTACTCTTGTTCATGATGATGTGGTAGATGAATCATTGGAGAGAAGGGGGTTTTTTTCAATTAATGCCATCTGGAAAAATAAAATAGCCGTATTGGTAGGAGATTATCTGTTATCTAAAGGTTTGCTACTATCTACAACTAATAATGATTTTGAACACTTACACATTCTTTCAGAAGCTGTTAAGCAGATGAGTGAGGGTGAACTGTTGCAAATTGAAAAATCAAGAAATTTAAATCTTGATGAGAAAATCTATTTCGAAATCATTAAAAATAAGACTGCTTCGCTCCTTTCTTCCGCATGTGCTGTGGGAGCCTGGAGCAGCAGTAAAAATGAAACTATCAGCAATAAGATGAAAATTTTTGGAG
>JAYTTM010001153.1:0-3094 GCA_043745055.1 Chitinophagaceae bacterium
GCCAAAAATTGTTTTTGGTTAACATCCAGCGTTTGATTGATTGATGAATTTTTTGCATCGCCATTACTAAAAACTGCAATACTTACTAATAATTTATCATGAAAATTTACCTCATTGTTTGCATATAGTGTGGCATTTAAAAAGTTACGGTCTGCATATTCAAATTCAACTTGTATCCTTTTATCTTTTGTTATCATCCGCTTTGGTGTAAAAGTAAGTTCGGCTGTATTGTAGTTAATAATATAATCCTTATCTTCTCCTCTTTCCAACTTTTCTCCATCCATAAAAACCCGTTCAGTGCCAGCAAGTACAGTAAAAAATAATTCATTGTTGGCGCCCTGCAACCTATACGGGCCCTGGTTTCCCTCCAAAGGTACCAAGACGTTCCTATTGAATTTTCCCTTTGCAACCGAACCGCTTACTAATAAAGAATTATTGATACCTTTTGCAATTTTGTTATCAGTAATAAATGAAGCTCCCTGTAGCCTTTTATAAAAATTAAGAAAGTAATTTTTACTTTGCCGGATATCAATATCACCAAAATTAATTTGCCAGCTTCTCTTTTTTACCTGTAAAAAAATGCGATCAAAGTCATTAAGATCCTGAGTATTTCCGTCTGGTTGTATAGGAATATTGTTATCCGTAATTGCAGCTGTAAGTTCCAGGCTATCGCCTATAAAACCATTCAACTGCAGGTTAAGATTGGAGCTTATCACAGCATCCTGGCTATTGCCGAATGAAATGCCCCTTCCAAAACTACCGTTGTAATTCATGTTTCCAAAATCGAACAAACCACTGTTTTGTTTACTACTGTATTTGTACTTAATTGGCTTTTGTAACAGAAAATTATTTCGGATACTATCAAATTGCAAATGTTGGGTAACGGCATTTAACCGGTAAGGAAAAACCCTGTATGTTATTTGTACGCTATCGACTGCTGGCTTGTTTAACCAGGTTAATGTTGCATTCGCTGCATCAATACTGTATTGACTGGGGCTTATGCTTGGTATTGTAACCGTATTGGGAAAAAGGCTCAACGAATCTAACTGCACTTTCATGCTTTTGGTTGAAATAATTTTAGTGCGAAGATTGCTTAATGGGGCTGCAGGTTTTTGTGCGAAGGAAACTTGCACAAGCAATAAGCACAGCCACAGCAAGAATATCCTTATCAATTTAAATGGAGGGGTTTAAAATAGAATGGATAAAGTTAACATTTATTGTGTAAGACCCTGAAAGCGTTGATAGGTACATTCCAGATTTTTGCTTTTGCCCCTATCCCCTAAATGGGAATTACAGTACAAAAATCAATACGCTTTGTAAATACTATAACTATTTCAAAATGGTAGCTTGCAAAAATTTGGGATGTTTCCATAATGATTGTGCTGCAAACAAAAAACCTTCCCGAAAAGGAAGGTTACTTGTATTGTTGATAAATATTTAACTACGATATATCTTCTGTTGTTAACCCTGCAGATAAATATTCCCTGTTGAGCCTGGCAATATTTGATACTGAAATTCCTTTAGGACATTCTGCTTCGCAAGCGTACGTATTGGTGCAGTTGCCAAATCCTTCCTTATCCATTTGCGCTACCATACTCAACACCCTCGATTCTCTTTCTGGCCCGCCTTGTGGCAATAAGGCCAATTGAGAAACCTTTGCACTTACAAATAACATAGCACTACCATTTACACAAGCAGCAACACATGCACCGCAACCAATGCAGGCAGCAGCCATAAATGCTTCGTCTGCATCCTTTTTATCTATCAATATTGAATTGGCATCAACAGCATTACCGGTATTTACAGAAACGTAACCGCCAGCCTGTATTACACGATCGAAGGCTGACCTGTTTACCATTAAATCTTTTATAACCGGAAAAGCCTTGCTCCTCCATGGTTCTACAACAATTGTATCACCATCTTTGAAGGCCCTCATGTGAAGCTGGCAGGTAGTATTGGCTGCCCATGGACCGTGAGCCCTTCCGTTAATGTACATACTACATGCACCGCAGATACCTTCCCTGCAATCATGATCAAATGTTATGGCATCTTTTCCTTCAATTATCAGCTGCTCATTCAGCACATCAAACATTTCAAGAAAGGACATTTCTGAGGAAATATCTTTTACCTGGTAAGTTTCAAAACTACCGACTGTTTTGCTGTTTGTTTGACGCCACACTTTAAGTGTGAGATTCATATTGTAGTGTTCCATGATTGATGGTTGTATTGTTGTAGGCTAATTATTTGTAACTCCTTTGACTAGGTTTTACCACTTCAAAATTTAATATTTCTTTGTTCAATTCCCATTCGCTTTCTCCCTTGTATTCCCAGGCTGCAACATAGCAAAAATTTTCATCATCACGTTTTGCTTCACCATCTTCCGTTTGACTTTCCTCCCGGAAATGACCACCGCAACTTTCATTTCTATTTAAGGCATCTTTGCACATCAACTCTCCCAATTCAATAAAGTCTGCTACTCTTCCAGCTTTATCTAATTCCGGATTCATATTCATTATTTCGCCGGGTATTTTAACATCACTCCAAAATTCTTTTTTTAATGCTTGAATTTCAGAAATAGCTTCTTTTAACCCAGCCTCGTTGCGGGCCATTCCACATTTATTCCACATGATTAAGCCTAAGCGTTTGTGAAAACTTTCCACGGTTTTTGTACCCTTAATATTCATAAGCGTATTTAATCTGTCGCTTACTGCTTTTTCTGTTTCTGCAAATGCAGGATGCGTTGTAGGTATAGCCGGTGTACGAATTTCATCAGCCAAATAGTTACCCAATGTGTAAGGGATTACAAAATAACCATCCGCCAATCCCTGCATTAATGCAGATGCACCCAACCTGTTGGCACCATGATCACTAAAGTTGGCTTCACCTAATGCATATAATCCTTTAACGGTAGTTTGCAGTTCATAATCTACCCACAATCCACCCATTGTATAATGCACCGCAGGGAATATTCTCATCGGCATTTCGTACGGGTTTTCACCGGTAATTTTTGCATACATTTCAAACAGGTTGCCATATTTTTCTTTAACAACCGCTTTACCCAAAGCAATAATGGTTGCCTCATCTGCATGGTCGT
>JAYTTM010001154.1:0-11520 GCA_043745055.1 Chitinophagaceae bacterium
GCCGGTTGGTAATAGCTCCACTTATTTTTACGCTAGAAAAATCAGCCTTTGCAATTTTGCGATCATTGCTTTGTGCCCATTTTAAAATGATATAAGGCCGTGCCAATTGGTGAAAAGTAAAAAAACGCTTGTTTATTTCTTTTGCTTCTTCTTCTAAAATACCCGTGATAACTTCCACACCTGCGGCAACTAATTTTGCGATGCCTTTGCCAGCTACTTCTTTGTAAATGTCCCTGCAGCTTATCACAACTGTTGGAATTTTTTGGCTAACAATCAAATCGGCACAAGGGGGGGTTTTGCCAAAATGGGCACAGGGTTCCAATGATACGTACAAGGTGCTTTTTGAAATGAGCGTTTTGTTTTGTTCACTTACATTATTGATACAATTTACTTCTGCATGGGCCTGTCCAAATTGTTGGTGATAGCCCTCTCCGATGATAACGCTGTTGTGCACCAACACAGCACCTACCATTGGATTTGGTGCAACCTTGCCGGCTCCTAATTGAGCCAGTTGAAGGCAACGATGCATATATAATTCATGTATTGACAAGTTTCAAAATTAAGCATCGCAAAGCAATCGGGTAAAAAATAAACTAAGTTTGCGGCAATGACCTATAATAAGTTGTACAGAAGTTTTTTGGAGCAGTTGCAAGCCATCTACAATATGCAGGAAGCAAGTGTTATTACCGACTGGGTATTTGAAAAAATAGCCATGATAAAAAAAATGGATTTTATAAAACATCCGGCAATGGAGCCGGAGTTAAATGTTGCTGAAAAACTTGACGCCGCATTACAACAATTGCTGCAACATAAACCAGTACAACAGGTGTTGGGTGAAGCATGGTTTTATAAGATGCTTTTTAAAGTAAACGATCAGGTGTTGATACCAAGGCCCGAAACGGAAGAGTTGGTAAACTGGCTATTGAGTGATTTTAAAAAGCAGGCAACATTTCCAGCATCAGTCTCCATACTTGATATGGGCACAGGCAGTGGTTGTATAGCCATTGCACTTAAAAAGAACTTGCCTGCCGCAACTTTAACTGCCATCGATTATAGTGAAGGCGCACTTGCCATTGCAAAAGATAACGCCCTTAGCAATAACGTTCAAATTGATTTTATTCAACTTGATTTTTTAAATGAACAATTGTGGCTAACATTGCCCTGCTTTGATATTATTGTTAGTAATCCACCCTACATTCCCACAAGCGAAAAGGAGCAATTGGATAAAAATGTAATTGCCTACGAGCCGCACTCAGCTTTGTTTGTGCCGGATGGTACGCCTTTATTGTTTTACGAGAAGATAGCATTATTTGGTGGATCAAACTTAAAAGTAGACGGATGTATGTACGTTGAGGTACATGAAAACTATGCTAACCAAACGGCTGAATTATTTGTTGGATACCAGTACGAAGTGGAAATTAAAAAAGACATTTTTGAAAAAGAAAGGATGCTAAAGCTTACTCATTGCCGCTAACAGTTGCAGAGGTGGTGGCGCCTAATCTTCTGGCCGCTTTCATTACTCTTACCACTTCTCCCCATTGTGCACTAGAGTCTGCATTAATTACTACTGCCGGTTTAACGCTGTCGCCTTCATTGATATATTTGCGCAAGGCAGCTTCCAAAGAATCCGGAATTACTTTTTTAGCTCCGATATAAATATTTTTATCTTTATCAACACTAACCACCACACTCTGTTTTGTTTTGGTATCACTCTTTGCCCTAGGCACACTCATTTTAATTACATTGGGATTAGCCAATGTCGAAATCATTAAAAAGAACATCAATAGTATAAATAATATATCATTGAGTGGCCCGGTGTCCACTTCATCATGACTTTCTCTTAATTTACTTCTTCTTAATCCCATTGTTAAAGATTTGACCCCCATCCCCTAAAGGGGTAACTGTATCTGGGGTTTCTTATTAAAAATAATGACTTAGTTTCTTCAACCATTCTTCGCAAAAAATAAAAGAAACAACCATTCTTTTACACCTGCCTTACCCCCCTTTAGGGGATGGGGGCAGAAGTACCTATTTAGTTGGTTCCTGCAAAATATCAATGAATTCACTGCTGGCTGCTTCCATCCTGTTGGCTGTTCTGTTTATCTGTGTGTCAAGATAGCTATAGCCAAGATAGGCCAGCATACCAATGATTAAGCCGCTGGCAGAGGTGATGAGCTTGATGTACATCGCATCTGCAATCTGACTTACAGATGGGTTGCTAATGGTTGCAAATTGTTTCAGTAACAATACCAATCCTACAATGGTACCCACAAAACCAAACAAGGGTGCAATTCGGGAAATGACAGAAAGAATTGATAGATTCTTTTCCATTTTGTACATCTCCAACTTACCCACATTATCCATACTTTTTTCAATAGCGTCGATGGGTTTTCCAATTCGTTGCAAACCTTTATCAATCATTCTTGCTACCGGGTTATCGGTATTTTTAGCCAGGCTTCTGGCGGCAGTTACATTGCCGTTTACAATATGATCCCGGATGATATTCATGAAATTAGTTTCTATTTTACTGGCTTTTTTTACAGCAAGTAATCGCTCAATAAAAAAGAAAACAGCCAGGGCAAATAATATTCCTAATGGTATCATTAAAGGTCCGCCTTTACTAAGCAGGGTCCATACCGATTCTACCTGCGCTGCGGTTTCTGTTGATTTGGTAAGTGTATCTGCCTGTAATAAAATATCAAACATGTAAAAGTGGTTTAAGACAAAAGTAAATGTTTTGAATTGATGCTTTGCTATAATTATGCCAACACCTGCAAGTTGTATATCAAAAACTACGGGCAGCAAAAATGATGGGTAAAATAATGTTAATTATTATGTATTAAATTCAGGCAGGAGGAATTACTAAATATTAAGCTGCGAAAAGGGTTACATAAATGTAGCTACGCTTAGAAAAAAAATAACTTTAAAATTATCTCACATAAAAAATTTCAACAGGGTTCAACGCTGTTTGAATATATAATAAATGAAAGCGGTTATTTCTTTTTTTGCGATGTTAAGAAAATTTCCAATGCACTCACCATACTGGGGGCCATGGGTTGCGGTGCTTTAATGTCTAATGTTAATCCGGCTTCTTCAGCGGCTTTGGTGGTGTTGGCTCCAAACGTCCCAATCTTTGTTCCGTTCTGCTTGTATGCAGGGAAATTTTCTATCAGACTTTTTACACCTCCTGGTGTAAAAAAACAAATCACATCAAATTTCTGTGCAATAATATCTTTAATGTCGTTACTGATTATTTTATACAATTCAGGTGTGGCATATTCACAATGATGTGCCTTTAACCAGTTGGTAATTTCGCTATCGAATGCCTGGGAACAGGGATATAAAAACTTTTCATTGTCTTTATGTTTGTTGATAACGTCAAATAAGCTTTTATTGGTTCCGTCGGCACTATAAAAAACTTTGCGTTTGCGGTATAAAATAAATTTTTGCAGATATAAAGCAACAGACTCTGTGATACAAAAGTATTTGGTATCCTGAGAGATATTAATTTTCATCTCATCACAGGTTCTAAAAAAATGATCAATGGCGTTTCGGCTGGTAAATATTACAGCAGTAAAATTGTGAATTTCAATTTTTTGCTTTCTGAATTCTTTTGCAGGGATGCCGTCTACTATAATAAAAGGATGAAAATGTAATTCGACATTGTGCTTTTTAGCCAAATCGAAGTAGGGTGATTTTTCTCCTTCCGGTTTTGGTTGAGTGATGAGTACTTTTTTAATCATGGATCTGCTTGATTCTTTTTTTATCATCATGTTATACCATGCTGGCTATAAGCAATAAACTGATCACAAAGTTATAGGTTTTTATTTAACAATACCACCAACCCTTTGTATATGAGTAAAATGGGAAGTATCTCTATTCCGATAATAAATAGTAGAAAATGAAACCAACCCACTTTTATCTGGTGCTTTAATAACCCAAACGACCTTAAAAATCTTAATAAAAATAACAATGCAATCATTAATAATGAAATAGCAGCTGCAATACTCTTAATTACTGGCAATGAAAATGCTAATACTATAATAAAAGGAATCAACAGAACACTCAATATTTTGTTTATTAAAAAAATTATAAACAGATAGGTGTCGGCTACTTCTTTATAACCGGTGAGCCACCCGGTGAATTTAAGGGTGACGAATTTAATAAAATATACCAGGGCCAGGACACTTATGCTTACACTCATGGCTAAAAGGCTGTTTTCTTCGGATATCCAACCGTGATAACTTAAAAGAAAATAAATATATAGTCCACCTGTAATAGCAAAAAAAAGATTAAAAAACATTGATGCAAGCTTTGCCTGTAATAGCTGATCTGTAAGTTGGCTTTGGCGAAGTGAAGTATTGAAAAACACCCTGAAGAGATTGTTGAAGTAGCGGGCATAAAAAAAACGTAGAAAAGAAAGGAATAATGTTGTACCCAGCAGTATGTAAAATTTAAAATCTGTCTGTAAAGGTTTTCTTTTCTGGCTGGAGGTTGCAACAGGGGTTGCAAGGGGAATTAAAAAAATATTATCTTTCAATAATTGCTCCACCATTTGTTGATATAAGGCTGTTTGGCTTGGTTTTATTACAGCTTTTACGGATATGGGATCTTTAGTTAACGGAGAAGGCATTATACCAGTCTTCACTGAAAATGAATCCTTAGGTAGCCTAGGTTGAGCTGCAACAGGCTTTACTTTATTTGAATCGATGTTTATTTGTGAGAACAAAACAACAGGAAATTGAATGATGAGCAAAAGGAATATTACCTGTTTCAAAAAAATTAGTTTAGTCCACAAAATTAAATTGATTTTATTTAGAAATAGTTGATGTATCCAAAATGAATTTTTGCTGCCCGTCGCAAATCAAACGGTACATCATCTCTTTTGCCAATAGCAAAACTCATATTAAGCAGCCCTAGTTTAGTTTCAAAAACCATTCCTATGCCGGTACTAATAAATGTATTATTCTTATTAACAGATTGGTACTTTGTTTTTACTCCGCCTCCATCTGCAAAAGCAAATAAATAGGAATTTTGACCGGCCAGGTACCTGAGTTCGGCAGTGAATACAGCATACCTTGTTGCAAAAATACTTTCTTCATCAAACCCCCTTAATAATTTATAGCCGCCAATTTGAAAAAGATCATTTTTAAAAACAGTTTGACTGCTGTAAATACCTAAATTTAGTTGTGTTTTTACGGTAACTACTTTGCCAGCCGGAAAATAGTGGGCTGCATTTATTTTAATCCTTAGCTGGTACGTTTTTAATTTGACAGAATCGTATAAGCTGCCATAGTTAAATTCATTGTTAGTAAGACTTAGAATGTCGTTGTTTTTAGAGATTGTTTTTAAACCTGCGCTTGTAAGGAGTTTTATTTCGTTTCCACTGCGTGGATTAAATCGATAATTGGTTTTATTCCATTCATAATCGATTCCAATGTTGGTGGCTTTTATATCAATATTTGGGGGTAATCTCTTAGTAATTTTTACCAGATTTGTATCGACTCCGGCACCCAGCAAACTTGTACTTTGCTGCTGAAAAAATAGTTTACCCGATTGATTGCCTGCAAATAAATATTGAATACCAAACTGTGCGTTGAGCTGTAAAAAGGTTGAATCTTTTTTAAATAATTCAAATGAAAAATCCATTCCAAAGGACGATTTAAAAATATAAGGTTGCTGGTATCCAATGTTAAGCCGGGGCGATTGTATTTGCAACTGCTGCCAGTTTAATAAAATAGTTTCGCCATTGCCCAGTGAATTTTTCAAATTCAGGTTAACATCTCCCGTTAATTGTAATTGGTTGGTTTGATTATTGGCTGGTAAAAACCCGATTAGAAAATTTACCTGGCTGCTGCGCTTTGGCTGTAGATAAAGATTTAAAATAGAACCTGTCCCCAGCATACTTACATCCGATGATTGCTGCTCCTGTAGATAGGGAAGTTCCAGCAGCCTTTTGCCTACCTGTTCCAACTTTTCCCTGTTGTACAGGCTGCCATTGGGTATACCCAGGTAACGTTGCAAAAATGAATTCGATATTTTTATTTTACCATATACCCTGATGCTATCTAAATGGTACAAAGGACCTTTGTTTACTTTTAATGCAGCCTGTATAGCGTTGGAATCAATACGATAATCATCTAAATAAACAGCTGCAAAAGGATAGCCGTTTTTTTCATAATAACCTAGCAGGCGTTCTTTTAAAACTGCTGCCTGGTTAAAATCTACTGGCTTATTTAAAAATTTTCTGGCAATAAAGCCACTCTCATCAAGAGCATTTTTTTCAATACTATCTGTATTTAAAGTTACCCATTGGTGCTGTAATCCCAGGTATAATTCTATGTTTGCAAAGTTTGTATCCAAAACAGTTTTATCAACTGAGGCTGCCATGTAGCCCATTATATTGAGCAATGCCGGAAGCTGGTTTATATAATCAGCACATTGTGGCATGTTAACAAAACCGGTTTTTAAACCGAGCGAATTTAAATTAAACAAACTGTCTTTATCAACCAGCTTTATTATAAGCTTGTATTCATTTGCCGGTGTAGACTGGCAAATAGCAGTTGACAGAAAACTAACTACAACAACAATTGTGGTAAAAATATTTTTGCAATAAGTATTTACTAAGTTTGTCATTCCTGTTTTCAAATCTAAAGTCAATAATTGTAAATCAAAAATCTTTGTCTGGCATCTATATCCATATACCATTTTGTAAGCAGGCCTGCTACTATTGCAATTTTCATTTTTCCACCTCCCTGCAATTTAAAGACCCGCTAATTGCTGCACTCATAAAAGAGATAAAATTGACGCCTTTTTTTGAGGCCGATACTAATGTAGCAGACAATGTTATTGAAACTGTTTACCTGGGCGGAGGTACGCCAAGTATTATTGATATAGCTGATATTGATAGCATTTTTTCTGCGATACGTAATAAGTTTAAAATATCACCCGATGCAGAAATTACGCTGGAGGCAAATCCAGATGATATTAATCCTGCTGCACTTGCACAATGGAAAAGTATTGGTATAAACCGACTGAGCGTGGGCATACAATCATTTATTGACGAAGAGCTTGTTTGGATGAACAGGGCGCATACCGCTGCTGAATCAATAAATTGTATTGACGAAATTAGAGCGTCGGGGTTTGATAATTTTTCTATTGATTTAATTTATGGATCTCCATTACTCACCAATAAAGAATGGGAAAGAAATGTAGCAATTGCACTCGAAAAAAAGGTACCGCATATTGCCGCTTATGCCCTTACTATTGAGCCAAAAACGCCGCTAGATAAAATGATACGGTTGCATAAAAAAGCAGCTGTGGATGCTGATAAGCAGGCCGAACAGTTTTTATTGTTGATGCAATGGATGGAAGCAGCAGGTTATGAGCATTATGAAATAAGCAATTTTGGGTTGCCTGGTAAACGCAGCCGGCACAACAGCAGTTACTGGCAGGGAAAAAAATATTATGGCTTCGGTCCGGCTGCACATTCTTTTGATGGGCAAAAGCGGCAATGGAATATTGCCAATAATGCCCAATACATTCATTCAATGCAAGACGATGTTATCCCGTTTGAATTTGAAATATTAACAGCAACTCAACTACTCAATGAATACATCATGACATCTTTAAGAACGATGGAAGGATTGGATGTTGCTTTTGTAGCCAGGCAATTTGAAGGCAATTTTAGTGAGCAAATAGAAACAGCTGTTGTAAAATGGATAGCTACTGATAAGTTATATAAAAAAGGGAATGCTTACATTTTAACAAAAGAAGGCAAGTTATTGGCGGATGGTATTGCCGCTGATTTATTTTTTTAGTGCAAAATATCATTACACCAATTCCTGTTCTATATTATCAAAGCCTTCTATTGGATTCAGACCTTCCCATAAAATTTTATAAACCGTTTCTGCAATGGGCATTTCTGCGTTTGTAGATTGATTGATGATGTACATACACTTGCTGGCGTTGTATCCTTCTGCCACCATGCTCATTTCTATTTGAGCCGATTTTACTGAATAGCCTTTGCCAATCATGTTACCGAATGTACGATTGCGGCTGTAGAGTGAGTAGCAGGTAACCAACAAATCACCCAGGTAAACTGAGGCAGCATAGTTGGTAGTTTTATGGTTGCCACTTTTTATTTGCTGTTCAATCTCCTCCGTTGTCTTACTAACATTTGATTGTAGCTGTTTACTATGGTTGATTACTTTGTGAACGATACTGCCCACTTCAATATTCTGTACGCCTGTCTTTTTTAAAAAGCCAGCCATTTCATCAGCGCTATTGGCAATTAGTACACTTAAAAAATTATCACCATAATCAAGCCCATGGGCAATACCTGCCCCAACTGCATAGATGTTTTTTAATACTGCTGCAAACTGAACACCATAAATATCATGGTTCTCAACCGTATTGATGTACTCATTTTTAAAATGGCCGGCAATTTCATGGGTTGTTATTTCATCTACACCCGAAAAGGTGAGGTATGATAACTTTTCTGCCGCTACTTCCTCTGCATGGCATGGCCCAAGGACTGCAAAATAATTTTGTAAAGGAAAATTAAATTCATACTTCAGGAAATCATTTAGCAATAAATTTTGATCAGGTAAAATGCCTTTAACAGCGCTGATAATTTTCTTGCGTGCAAAAATTTCTTTATCCAATAATAAAAGAGTAGCCGCTGTGTATGCAGAAGGTATAGCAATAATGGTGCAATCGCTATTCAAAATCACTTCAGCAGGATCGGTTGTAAGATGCAGAAGAGCTGTGTCAAAATAAGCGGAACTTAGGTAATGAGGATTGTGCCGGCGGGATTGTATTTGTTGTATAGCTTTTTCACTTCTGTTCCACCAATAAATGGAATGGCCATTATCGGTTAATATTTTTGCAATGGCCGTACCCCAGCTTCCGCTACCTAATATTCCAAAAGTCATAACCTTTTATTTAAACTTTTAAACGCTTAAACAATTTTAAACTTAATTAGAGTCCTAATTTATCTACAGCCAATTGTGCTGCAATTTGGCTGGCATCTTTTTTATTGTATCCTTTTGCCTCTGCTACTAACTCACCGTCAACCGTGGCACCAATGGTAAACAAGCGCCTCCCATTTTCAAATTTTTCACCGAGGGTTTCAAATTCAAGCACTTTGCCATTTTTATTAGCCCATCCGTATAATTTATTTTTTACATTAATTTCAATGTTCTCCAGGTCATCCATAAACATATGGGTAGAAATGATGTATTTTTCTACCCAGCGCTGTGTTTTTTTATAACCTCTATCAAGGTAAACAGCACCAATTAAAGCTTCTAAAGTATTTCCAAAAATCTGGGATATTTTTAGGGCATTATCCTGTCTATTATAAATGGTGATTTTTTTAAGCCCCATCTTAATACCAATATCATTTAACTGTTGGCGGTTCACCATTTTGCTCCGCATTTCCGTTAAAAATCCCTCGCCTTTGTAAGGGTATTTCATAAAAAGGTAATGCGCAACAATGGAACTAAGTACAGCATCGCCTAAAAACTCCAGGCGTTCGTTGTTTTCATCTGCGCCCTCTCTTACTGAGCGGTGGCTGAGCGCTGTTGTGTAAAGGCTTAATTCACCCGGAGTAAAGCCAAGTACATTGTGAAGCTGCTCTCTGAAAGCTTTCTTTTTTGAATCTTCTTTAAAGATATTTTTTAAAAACCCCACAATTGTATAAAGATTATTTTGCCGAAATTAGTATTAAATATCTCAACAAAAAAATCACAGGTTTACCATGGATAATTCCCAAATATTCGCAAGTCACCATCTTAAAATTGCAACAGTATTTGCTAAAGGCTTTGAGATTAATACTGTAATTCCTCTTTAGAGGATAGGGGGAAAAAGTAATACTGTGAAAATAAAATTAAGGCTTGTATTTTTTTACAATTACCGAAGCATTGTGTCCACCAAAGCCAAATGTATTGCTAATGGCAGCATTAACGGTACGGAGTTGCGCCTTGTTAAAAGTGAAATTTAATTTAGAGTCGAGTTCGGGATCGTCAGTAAAATGATTAATGGTTGGAGGAATTATATCTTGCGTAACAGCCAGAATACAGGCGAGTGCTTCTAAAGCTCCGGCTGCGCCGAGGCAATGCCCGGTCATACTTTTTGTTGAACTGATATTTAGATCATAGGCATGCTCACCAAACACATTTAAAATGGCTTTGGTTTCTGCAATATCACCCAGTGGAGTGGATGTGCCATGCACATTAATGTAATCTATATCCTGTGGTTGAAGACCTGCATCTTTCAATGCAACTTTCATTACATTTTGAGCGCCCAATCCTTCGGGATGTGGTGCAGTAATGTGATGTGCATCTGCAGTAGCGCCGCCACCGGCAATTTCACAATAAATTTTTGCACCTCTGGCTAATGCATGTTCAAGACTTTCTAAAATAATGCAGCCTGCACCTTCTCCCATTACAAATCCATCTCTGTCTTTATCAAAAGGACGGCTGGCAGTTTGTGGGCTGTCATTTCTTTCGCTCAGTGCTTTCATTGCATTGAATCCTCCAACACCTGCTGCACTTACAACTGCTTCACTACCTCCGGAAATAATAATATCTGCTTTGCCCAATCGTATGCTATCAAAAGCATCAATAATGGCATTGGTTGAGGAGGCACAAGCACTTACAACAGCATAATTTGGTCCTCTAAATCCATGACGCATAGAAATTTGCCCTGCGGCAATATCTAAAATCATTTTTGGAATAAAGAAAGGATTAAAGCGTGGTGTACCATCGCCGGTTGCATAATTGGTAACTTCTTCCTGAAAAGTAATAAGACCGCCTATGCCACTTCCTAATATAACACCAACTCTGTCTACATCTACATTCTCTTTGTTGATACCTGCATCTTTCACTGCTTCGTCGCTTGCAATCAATGCAAACTGGGCGAAGCGATCCATTTTACGGGCTTCTTTGCGATCGAGATAGGTAGTGGGGTCAAAGTCTTTAACCTCACACGCAAATCTTGTTTTGAATTTAGAAGCGTCAAATTGTTTGATGAAATCACAACCATTTACTCCATCGGATAGCCCCTGCCAATATTCAGCAACAGTTTTTCCTAAGGGAGTTAATGCTCCTAATCCAGTAACAACAACCCTTTTAAGTTCCATACAAAATTTGCCTGTGATGATTAAAACAGATGATACTTACTTAGCGTGTTCTTCCAGGTAAGTTACAGCCTGACCAACGGTGGTGATGGTTTCAGCCTGTTCATCAGGAATAGAAATGTTGAATTCTTTTTCAAATTCCATAATTAGTTCTACGGTGTCCAAGCTATCGGCACCTAAATCATTAGTAAAAGAAGCCTCTTGTGTTACTTCGGCTTCATCAACACCTAATTTGTCAACAATTATCTTTTTTACTCTTGTTGCAATGTCTGACATGGTAATAATATTTAGTTGTTCAGTCGCAAAAATATACTTTTTGAGGTAAAATCAAAGAAATATAAATACTTAAACAAAAAAAGGTTTCATTTTTCATTTATAAG
>JAYTTM010001155.1:0-3085 GCA_043745055.1 Chitinophagaceae bacterium
AGTAAAAGCACACCCTGTGTACAACTATTCAATACAATGAAAAGTAGACAAACTATTCAGCAGTATGGGCTTTAGGGTTTTCTTGCAGACACTAATTAAAAGAAAACTGTAGAGGTAGGCTCGTTTCTATTTTGTAACAACGGATTTTAATCCGTTGGGCTTTAATAAACCAGCCATCTGAGAGCCCTAGGCTCGGCTTACATTGTTTTATTTTTAACTAATTGATGCCGCATTTTTATATGGGTGAACCCTACGGTTTTTATTAGTTTTTCTGTTACTTCCTCAACGCCTGCCCGTAGTACAGGCAGGCGTTGAAACCTCTAGCCTCAACCGGATTATAATATTAAGCGAGGCTACGCCTCTTCTTTTAGCACCAACTTACAGACTGTCTTAGATTTATAAGGTTATTAAAAAAGGACAATAACTAATAGGCTATTGTCCTTTTTTAATGTTACAAGTTTTAAAAACCAAACTATAAAGGCAATTATGAAACTTGTATATCATCATTTACCACTGCATTGGTTTCAACGGTGCTATTCGCTGTTGTATTTTCATGTTTAAAAAATCTTTTTTGAAAAACTAAAATGCTGATTACGCCTGTAGAAATAGCTGCATCTGCCAGGTTAAATATCGGTCGGAAAAATACAAAATCTTCTCCGCCCCAAATTGGCACCCATTTAGGAAAATATACATCTTTGATAATGGGGAAATACAACATATCCACTACTTTGCCATGTAAAAAACCAGCATATCCATGCGCAGGAAAAATTTTAGCTATTGCCATACTGCCCTGTACACTTTCTTCAAATATCAATCCGTAAAACATGCTATCAATAAGGTTGCCCAAAGCACCTGCAAAAATTAATGCAGCACATACAATAAAGCCCCGGTGGTATTTTTTTTGCAGGATACTTTTTAAATAAAATACACCAAATATCACCGCACCCAGTCTGAATAAAGTAAGGATCATTTTACCTGAATCACCACCAAATTTCCAGCCATAGGCCATGCCTTCATTTTCTACAAAGTACAACTGAAACCATTCCCCTAAAATATTGCGGTGATTATTTATATAAAAATGTGTTTTAATGTACAGTTTCAAAGCCTGATCGGCCAGTACTACCAAAAGAATGATGAGTGTAACGTTTTTTGCCTTCATAATGGGCGCAAAGATATATGATAAAAGGTTTAGGATGTTTAGGGTTTAGAAAGTTTAGCAAGTTAAAATTTGCAGAGGTTTTAGTGCATTTTAATCCTGTTAATTCCCGATAAATGGTAATTCAGGGCTGTTTTGGTAAGATGATTTACTGGTAAGATCAATAAAGTATAAATAGTAAAAGTGAGAATATCAAAATCTTTTTACAAAAAAGATTTGATAGTAAAATAATATTTACAACAATAATACCTTGTAAAATCAACGCATGTTCCGGAAATATTTTTTAAAATATGAGGCATAGATAAAGCATTCATCACAATCATTCTTCAAAATACACCCGCTTTACCCGCTGCGAAATGCCAGCCAGAATTTCATAAGCAATGGTATTGGCCCATTTTGCCACATCTTGCACGGGCAGGTCTTTTCCAAAAACAGTTACGGCATCACCCTCCTCAATATCAATACCGGTAACGTCCAGCATCGTCATATCCATACATATATTACCAATAATGGGCGCCAGTTTTCCTTGTACCCACATTTTACCATTTCCGTTGCCCAATACTCTTGGGTAGCCATCTGCATAACCAATACGTACCGTGGCAACTTTTGTGTCGTTGGTAACCATGCCAATTCTATTATAGCCAACAGATTCGCCTGCTTTTACAATCCTTATTTGTGCCACACTTGTTTTAAGTGTTGTAACATTCAGCAACTGCGCCTGCATGTTGCTGTTGCTATCTACACCATACAAACCAATACCGAGTCTCACCATATCGTATTGCAGGTTGCCATGGCGAATAATAGCCGAGGTATTGGAAAGATGCTTTATGAATGGATAGCTGATTACCTGTTGCAATTGCTGGCAACAATCATTAAAAATGGCTGCCTGTTCTTTTGTAAAATCATCCAGCAAGGGATTATCACTTCCCACAAGGTGAGAGAAAACCGTCTGTATTTTTAACCGGATAAATTGAGCAAGATATTTCTTTAATTGAGCCATATCGCTTTGCTCAAAACCAAGGCGATGCATACCAGTATCCAGCTTAATGTGTACGGGATAATATTCAATTCCTGCAGTTGTAAGATATTGATGAAATGATTGAAGTATAGTAAAGGAGTACAACTCCGGTTCCAGGTTGTAATGCACAATTACATCAAAAGTTGCTTCCTCCGGGCTCATTACCATGATAGGTAATGAGATGCCTGCTTTTCTCAATTCAACGCCTTCGTCAGCAAAAGCAACTGCCAGGTAATCTACCTTATGAAACTGCAGCAGGTTGGCAATTTCAAAACTGCCGCTTCCATAGCTGAAAGCCTTTACCATCGCCATCAGCTTTACAGATGGATTTAGTAACTGCTGGTATTTTTTAAGGTTATGTGTAATGGAGGAAAGGTTAATTTCCAACACTGTTTGGTGGGCTTTTTCTTCCAGCAAATGACTTATTTGTTCAAACTCAAAAACCCGGGCGCCTTTCAATAAAATACTTTCATTAAAAAAATGGAGGGTATGAAACTGTTGTTTTAAATCTGCAACGGAATTAAAGAATACCGTTTGTTTTATATTTTTAAAAGCGGTTTGTTGTTTTGAAATTTCAGAACCGATTCCGATAAGACGGTTTATCTTTTTTTGCTGCAACAGGGCAGCAATGCTGGTATACAGTTCCTGACTGTTTTTGCCCGATTGTAAAATATCACTTAGCACCAATGTTCGGTTGGGATGCTGCTGTTGCTGTGCTAAAAAGTCCAATGCAATCTTGAGCGAATTAATATCAGCGCTGTAACTATCGTTAATTACCGAGCAATTGTTAATACCCTTTTTTAATTCAAGCCTCATTTCTACAGTACGCAACTGTTTCATTCTTGCCGCAATAGTAGCTTCGTTTACTTTTAAATACAAAAGTACACACCAGCAATTGATGGCATTCTCTA
>JAYTTM010001156.1:0-3084 GCA_043745055.1 Chitinophagaceae bacterium
TTGTCAAATCCTTTACCAATTTTACCACCGCTCAAGGGCTGGCAAATAATAATGTTTTGAGCATCACCGAAGATAAATCCGGAAACCTTTGGTTCGGCACATATGGCGGTGGTGTGAGTAAATATGACGGTAAATCCTTTACCAATTTTACCACCGCTCAGGGGTTGGCAAATAATAATGTTTGGAGTATCTCCCAAGATAAAACAGGAAATCTTTGGTTTGGCACTTATGGCGGTGGTGTGAGTAAATATGATGGAAAATCCTTTACCAATTTTACCACTGCTCAAGGGTTGGCAAATAATAATGTATGGAGCATAACCGAAGATAAATCCGGAAACCTTTGGTTCGGCACTGACGGAGGGGGTGCGAGTAAATATGAAGGGAAATCCTTTACTAATTTTACTACCGCACAGGGACTGGCAAATAATAATGTTTGGAGCAACTTTGAGGATAAAACCGGAAACTTTTGGTTCGGCACTGATGGCGGAGGTGTGAGTAAATATGATGGAAAATCATTTACGAATTTTACCACTGCTCAGGGACTGGCAAATAATACTGTATGGAGCATCTCAGAAGATAAAACAGGAAGCCTTTGGTTCGGAACTGATGGCGGTGGTGTAAGTAAATATGACGGGAAATCCTTTACCAATTTTACCACCACTCAGGGGCTGGCAAATAATACCGTTAGGAGCATCATCGAAGATAAATCCGGAAACCTTTGGTTCGGAACGGATGGCGGTGGTGTGAGTAAATATGACGGGAAATCCTTTACCAATTTTACCACTGCTCAAGGGTTGGCAAATAATACTGTTTGGAGCATCTCCCAAGATAAATCCGGAAACCTTTGGTTCGGCACTCATGAGGGCTTAAGCATTTTAAATGCAGAGAGGTTAAAGAAGAAGTTTTCCGAAAATAATCACAATCCCGATAGCTATCGGTACAAGGGCAAAGTTAGCAATTCAGATAAATTATTTAAGAGCTACAAAATCGGAGACGGGTTGCCTGATAATTTTGTTACGCAAGTGAAGCAAATGCCCAACGGTAAAATTGCTGTAGGGACTAATTTAGGCATCACCCTGTTTAACTTATTAGAAGACTATTCAAAATTGACCGATATCGAGATATTCAACTCTAATACCGGCTTTCCGATTAAGGATGTGAATGTGGGGCAAAATAGTATGTATTTAGATAGCAAAGGGATTATTTGGGCAGCTACAGGCTCCGAAAAAACCGCTTTGGTGCAGTTTGATTATGCCGCATTGAAAAAGAATACGGAACTACCGACTGTAGTTATACAATCCATAAAGGTGAAGGATGAAAATATTTGCTGGCATAATCTGCAAGCCAAGGGTATAAGGAAAAACATTCAGGACAGCACAACAGCCTTATTGCAGGAATTTTTAGCTTATGGAAAAACCCTTTCAGCACTTGAAAACGATTCAGTACTAAAACGGTTTGGAAGTATTCAATTTGATGGCATCACCAAATTTTATCCTCTGCCTGAAAATTTGGTTCTGCCCTATGAGCATAACAAAATAGCGTTCGAGTTTGCAGCCATTGAGACATCCAGACCATTTTTGGTTAAATATCAATATATGTTGGCAGGTTACGACAAAGAATGGAGTCCGGTTACCAATAAAAGCAGTGCAAACTTTGGTAACATTATCGAAGGAACTTATACCTTTAAACTCAAAGCACAGGGAGGAAATGGGGTTTGGTCAGAGCCCATAGTTTACACCTTTAAAGTGTTACCACCCTGGTACCGCACCTTTTGGGCGTACGCGGTGTATGCTCTGTTATTTCTTTTTGCTTTAAGAGTTTTTGTAAAATGGCGTGAACGCAGCTTGCGAATGGAAAAAGAAAAACTGGAACATACAGTTGAAATAAGAACGGCTGAAGTAGTTGCGGAAAAGAAAGAAGTTGAAAAGCAAAAGAAACGTAGCGATGATTTGCTTCTCAATATTCTGCCGGAAGAAGTTGCCGAAGAACTCAAAGCAAAAGGAAGCGCAGATGCGAAACAGTTTGATGAAGTTACCGTTATGTTCACCGACTTTAAAGGCTTTACTCAAATTTCAGAAAAGCTGACACCATCGGAATTGGTTGCTGAAATTCATACTTGTTTTAAAGCATTTGATAACATCATTACCAAATACAACATCGAAAAAATAAAGACAATTGGCGATGCGTACATGTGTGCAGGTGGTTTGCCGGTAATCAATAAAACAAATGCTTTTGATGTCGTAAATGCTGCAATTGAAATTAAGGAGTTCATGCAAGAACATTTAAAGCAACGGCAAAAAGAAAATAAAGAACCGTTTGAAATAAGAATCGGTGTTCACACAGGTCCAGTAGTTGCGGGTATTGTGGGAGTTAAAAAATTCGCATACGATATTTGGGGCGACACTGTGAACATTGCTTCCCGTATGGAAGCATCAGGCGAACCTGGTAAAGTAAACATTAGCGGCACCACGCATGAATTAGTGAAAAACAAATTCCATTGCATTTATCGAGGAAAAATTCAAGCTAAGAATAAAGGTGAGATTGATATGTATTTTGTGGAAAAAGTTTCATAACACATGGTTATAGCTGGTCGATATCCTCCACCTTTACGATGGCTTCATGGATACCATTGAATTTAAGTGTGATGAAAAGCTCCCCGAATTTGACGCTAATATTTGCTTGTATATCATCACTCTTTTTAGGCTTCCAGTTTAGACGCCAGTTGATATACTTCTTTATCTTCATAGCAAACAGTTTACCGGGTTTCCACGGTTTTTCAAACAGATTGATATAGATATTATATCCCGTTGGTTGTGATGCAGCAACGTACAGTTTGTCCTTATCATCCTCCTTACTAACCTTATAAAGGAATTTTGATGGATCATGAGTTATAGCTGGATATAATGATAACAGTTGCAGCTACTTTTAGGGCAGTTTAAAGAATTATATCGAGCGAGTTTTACACCATCAAAAGATGGAGCAAAACAAGAAAGATATTGACTACAAAGATGCTTACCATGAGCAAGTATCCATCAATAAAAAGCATGTAATAAAACAACAGGATCTTGCGTTCCAAATAACGAA
>JAYTTM010001157.1:0-3084 GCA_043745055.1 Chitinophagaceae bacterium
ACACAAACCACCCGGTTCACCAATGAACTGCTGGCCAGTTTTGGATTTGTAATCCTCATTTCCTTATTCCTGGATATTGGTGCACAATTAAATATCTGGCGTATTATCGGCGTATCAAAATTATATGCACCCGATTTGGCCAATAAAGTTTTTCCTGGTGCCGGAACATTTTTAACCAGCCTGATTGTAATTGGATCCTTTGCTTTTAACATCGCCAATATTGCCGGTGCCGGACTCGGCCTGCATGTATTAACTGATTGTTCTGTTGAAACAGGCGCCATTATCAGCGGCGTGATTGCCATGGTAGTTTTTTTAATTAAAGAAGTTGGTAAAGCCATGGATTGGTTTGCCAAAATTTTAGGTTTTGTTATGATTGGCCTCACGCTATACATCGCCATACAATCTCACCCGCCGCTAGCTGAAGCTTTGCATAAAACATTTATCCCTGATACTATAAATGAAACCATCATTTTAACTATTGTAGGAGGCACTGTTGGGGGCTATATCAGTTTTGCAGGTATCCATCGTTTGCTGGATGCCGGCATTTGCGGACCGGAAGCCTTACCAAAAATTACCGGCAGTTCGGTAACCGGTATTATCATCACGTCGGTTATGAGAACCATTCTTTTTTTAGCAGTGCTGGGCGTGGTAATTAATAAAGTACAACTGGATGCCGGCAATCCTGCTGCTACAGTTTTTGAAACGGTGGCAGGTAAATTTGGCTATCGGCTTTTTGGTTTAATTTTTTGGAGTGCTGCCATCACATCTGTTGTAGGCTCTGCTTTTACAACTGTTTCCTTTTTAAAAGCCATCAATAATTCAGTACAAAAAAACAGCAGGGCTTTTACCATTGGCTTCATCATTTTAAGTACGATTGTATTTTTAATTGTGGGCAAACCTGTTGCCCTGCTAATATTTGGGGGTGCAATTAATGGATTAATATTACCCATTGCCCTGGCCATTATTTTATTAGCTGTGGTAAAGAAAAAAACAATTGCCAGCTATCGGCATCCGTTGTGGATGAGCATTGCAGGATGGCTGGTAGTGGCGGTGATGAGCTGGATGAGTGTAAAGGCTATCATTGATTTTTTAAAACAGTTTTAATGTTGCCTCGGCGGGGGTATGGCCGGCAGTATCTTTCATTAAAGAAATTACCTTAAAACAAACCTCAACGTATGGAACTTTCACAATAAATTCACCCCCCTTAAACATGTATGTAATTCAAAGGCTTGAAATGCTTCACCAATTGTATTTCATAAAATGATGCACTGCTGGTTTACTATTTTACTCTTCACCATCACAGCATCTAAATTTCTTTTTTTCAATTCAACCAAAACGCTGCTCAATTGTAAAAACAAGTAAACTGCAAATATCACATTCTGCTTAACTTCAGAATATACCACTTATAAAAAATTTGCTATTATTTGTTAAAAAACAGATTCTCTACAAAATTCAAATTGACATTTGCCTCTCTGCTTAAAATACACAAATGAAAAAAATATTTTTAGTGATACTTATTCTGTCTGGTGCCACGCTGTTAAAAGCACAAATAAAAGGTGGCAACAGTATTATTGGCACCGTGCTAGACAGTACAACCAAATTGCCGCTGGAATACGCAACGGTAACGATATATATTGCGGGAGACAAGAAGGAGCTAACAGGAACCACCACCGATAATAGTGGCAGTTTTACTTTGCAGGATATTCCAACGGGTACTTTTACCATTGTAATTGAAAATATCGGTTATAGCACTTATTCAAAAAACGGAGTGGTACTTAATAAAAAAGATGCCATCATGGATCTTAAAAAAATATTGCTGACTCTTAAAAAAAATGAGTTGGCGAATATAACGGTAACTACACAGCAAAAACTGGTGGAAAATAAAATTGATAAAATGATTTTTAATGCAGAAAAAGATGTGAGTTCGCAAGGTGGAGTTGCCACTGATGTATTAAAAAAAATCCCCCAGGTATCTGTAGATGCTGATGGCAATGTTCAATTGTCAGGAAGCGCTGGTATACGGTTCCTCATCAATGGAAAACCATCTGCTGCCTTTGGAAGCAATATTGCAGATGTATTACAATCCATTCCAGCCAGCCAGATAAAGAGCGTGGAAGTAATTACCAACCCAGGCGCCAAATACGATGCACAGGGGCTTGGTGGCATCATCAACATCATTTTAAAAAAGAATAACAGCAAGGGATACAATGGCAATATATCGCTAACAGCTGGTACACGAAATGAAAACACCGCTTTCAATTTTAATGTGCGGAATAATGATTTTGGAATCAATGCTTTTTTCAGTGGGAATAAGCGGTTACCCTCTGATGGCAGCAATACCAATAACCGCATAACTACCGACAGAAACATTATCAGCACCCTGCTCCAGAACAGGAAAAATAATTTTGACAGGCAGGGCTACCAGTCGGGTGTTGGTTTTGACTGGACCTATAAAAAATTCAACAGTTTTTCCGGTAATATCGCTTACAATTATTTTGGATTTAACGGCAGCGGTACCACCGGCCAGGCATTGCAGCCCAACAAAGGCGGAACCATACCTGATATTCTTTCCATTATTAATTCCGGTAACCAATATCGGTATCATTCTGTAGATGGCTCGCTGAATTATAAAAGAACTTTTAAAAAAGAAGATCAGGAACTGGAAGCCAGCATCAGCAGCAATAACGGCAGCAACAAAGGCCAGTCTTATTCAGAAGAATTTGTGCAGCCCCAGGATTCGCTCTACTATGGCACCAAAGCTTACAACCCAGCCAACACCAGGGAAACCGTACTGTCGATTGATTATACCCAACCATTAAAAGAGGATGTGAAACTTGGGTTTGGTACCAAGGCAACTTTTTATGATATTAAAAGCAATGCTGATGTAACCAGTTATCACCTTGCAGATAAAAACTATCAGCCTGATGGATTTTTATCTAACAGCCTGGCATACCATCAAAAAGTTTATGCTGCCTACGCAGAGATAAGTTTTGCAGTGGCTAAATTATTTGATGCTAAAATAGGAAGCAGGTACGAACGAACTGAATTAAGTGCTCATTATTCCAGGGCTATGCAACAAGCTAA
>JAYTTM010001158.1:0-3080 GCA_043745055.1 Chitinophagaceae bacterium
GTTCAGGTATCAGCAACAGTTTAATAAATCAATCAAATTTAATTTTAGTGATACTGCTTTTTCAGGCTCAGTAAACAATGCGTTGCTAAATGTTGATACTGCTCAGGTTGAGCTCAACAACAATCAAACATCTTTGTTGGCGCTTACTATTAACGATTCTGTAAAAAATATTTCGGTGAGTGTGAATGATAATACCGTTTTTGATACAGCCGTTAGCACACTTTATGATGAGTACAACATTGAATTTATTTCAGATACAGCAAAAAAAATCAACGAGGTTAACCACCCAAACCTAACAAACGGAACCTGGGTACTACACAATGCAATTGATATTACCAATGCCGATTGGAGCAATTCTACGCTTAAATTTACTTCGCAAAAAGATACCACCGACGGACTTGTACTTGATGGACAATTTTCCTGGAGCCAAAATTCAATCTTAGTAGGAACCGAAATTTTTAGAGGCAACTATTCCGATAAAACAAGGATGCTTAAGCTTAAAGGAAGCGACACAAAAAATGTTGGCAAAGAATCCATTGCATTAGGCAACTATACAGCCGTATTATCATCCGATGGTAATTACTTATCGAATGGTACATTCGAGTCGTTGGACGGACAACCGGCAAATAAATTCCGGAACAAATGGAATGCTACCCGGGATTTTGGGTTACGAAAAATTATTAGTCCGTTAGTATCAATACAGGTATCCGATGCAGGCCTTATAAAAAGTGCCAATGCATTTAAGAAGGAACTGGAAAGCAATGGCTACAAGGTTAACCAGGTAGAAGTAAAAAATTACAATTACAACAGCGATATATATTATTATAACAACGGCTTGCAGGGGAAGGCTAAGGCTATACAAAAAATTTATAGCAAGTATTACCCGGCTTTAAAAGTACAGGCTAATTTAAGAAACACTGGTCAACAGGCAACGGTTGCCAATTCAATTATTGTTTGGATAAAACAGTTACAAACATCGGGTATAACAGCTTCTGCTGTTAAACAAGTTCAATATAAGGGACGAGGTTCAATGGGTGCCGGTGAACTAGTTAGTGGCGAAATTTATTTTAATCCAAAAACAAATGGATGGGAGGAACATAATAACGATAAGCAGAATAAAGCGACGGTTAAAAAGCTAACATTAAAATCAGTGGATGAAAGATTTATAAATTTATTTTCAGCGAATGATAAAGTAGATATACGCATTGACCTCCAACTGAAAAAAATATTTGTTAATAACGAGGATTTTTATGATGTTGTAAGTAGTTCCATCCAGGTACTAACTAATCTTCCGAGCCAGCTAACGAATAATCAAGTTCAGCCAGATTGTGGCCGTACTTTTTATTCAATAGATGAAACTAAAAAACTATCCAGCCCACTTGTTGTTTGTAAAATTGATTTATCAAAGGCTGGACTGATTTCAATTCCGAAGGAAATATATAGTTTTCAAAATATGCAGCAGCTTGATCTTGGCGTAACTTTAATACCAGAAATTGAGATCAGCCAGTTGCAGAAAGCGTTTCCAAAATGTAACATCGTTTACCAGGTAAAACAGGGAATTCAGCAGAATCAGCAGGTACAACAAACGTATGCTCCTAACCTTGCAACATCAATAGTAACCGGAACAATAATTTGTATTGCCGATAAAGCAAACGTAAGGAATTTGCCTTCTGTAAAAGGAGAAATAACTGGTACGATAGCCAAAGGTTTTACCCTGGATTATGTTGAGGTGATTACCGGCGAAGATTATAATGGCAATTCAAAATGGTATAAAGATGCTGAGGGCAAATATTACTGGGGTGGCGACTTTCAGCAGTACGCAGTTAAAAAGAAAACGATTTTCAATAATAAAAAAAACTAAAAATACCCAGGCGAGTCTTTACGATTAACTTTTGTGCAGAGCCGTATGACCATCCGCTATTCAGGCAAACGAAATAATTCTACAATAACCTTACACTTTTAACAATTAATCCTTTACTTAGTTTTAAAATAAAAGCAAGGAATGCTCCAAAATAAATGGCTGCTGCCGTATGGTAATGAGTGTTTGATTGGTACAAAATGAAGTTGGTATTATTGAAAAGGAAGGGATAAATGAATATTAAATAATGACCAAATTTTATAACGAATAGGTACTCAGGTATAGGAACAAAATAATAAGACAGACAATCATCAAACTTTTAATTTATCTTTTAACAACTTCATCATGTAAATATTTACATCCCACAAATTATAAATTGGTTCCTGTGTATTGGGTAATAATTGCTGATAAGGCGGTGCTCCAAATTCTGTTGTAATGGTTAGGTTATTACCTCCTTTTATTTTTATAGAATCTATTACTTGTTGCCACCATACAATATGAGTGTCTACTATTTCCTGATTTTCCGGAGCCCTTGGATCCATCACCTGTGGGCCTTGCGTAAACCCTACCCTGCTATGTATATGATGTGTTTTACTGATTGCTAAGTGAACCGCTTCTTTCTGATCTTCTAAAAAAGTTTCTGCTACACAACACCAATGGGAAATATCTAAACAGAGTTTTAAATCAGGTAATTGAGTGAGGTAATTTTGGGTAACATGTGCTGCAAAACTAAATTTACCCCGATGGGTTTCATGCAGAATTTTGATACCTGTTTCAATTTCAATTTGATCTGCAATAGCAATCAATATTGAATTTTGCTGAAAACTGTAATAGTCCTTTCCTGTTTGCGAATTGATAAAAATTGGTTTGGTAGCCGCTAAGTTCCGCAGACTCTTTTCATAATTTAATTTATGTATTTCAAAATCACAATCGATGGTTTCCCAATGCTGGGCTATCCATTTAAGCTGGTGCTTTTTAAGATGTTTTACAAGACTGTTACGTTCATTTTCATCTAAAGGAAATCCCATTTCTACTCCAACATATCCTTCGTTTTTTACTTTTTGCAAAAAGCTTTCAAAGTGTATGTTTTCAGATCCTCATAAAGGACAAAAAAATTCTAAGTTGACCATCGTAATTTTTTAATGATGTTAAGAACGGTTTAATACAGCCCACCTGGTTTTATAAAAAATATCCGGCAGCATCACATTGGCGGATGATGGCA
>JAYTTM010001159.1:0-3073 GCA_043745055.1 Chitinophagaceae bacterium
TTTTTCTTCCTTATTCAGTTTTGCAACCACCTCATCTTTTTGCATGAATGGTGGTTGCAGGTAGTGGCGCTGTCAAACTGCATTTGCCTGCCGTGTACCTGTAGAACTACATTAAAATTCTTTTTAGTTGTGTAGCCATTTGGCAGCGATACATCTACGTTTGGGACTGTTACAAATTTTGAAGGAAAATTTTCATGGTGCTTGTTGGTACCGCAAGATACCACTGACATTTGTGTATTAATTTTTATGATAGTTATTATGCAAAAAGAAAGTATTACTATCCGGTTGATATAAGTTAAATTTTCAAAAAAAATGTTACTCAATTTTTTTAAGAATTGCTGCAGATAAAGTTGATAATAGTATGCTGTTGCCAGTGAATATTTTATTAGTCAATAAATCTTTGTAGGTGGCTTTAAGTGGTAATACAAAAATCTGTTTATCCTTTTCAAGATTGAATAGCACTATAATTTCTTTGGCATTATTTAATCTTTTGTAACTCAACTTCTTTCCTTGCGTTATAATAAACTCAATATCACCGTTCAACAAAACAGGGTTCGCCTTTCGGATGGAAATTAATTTTTTATACCAGTTAAATTGTTGCTGGTTAAAGGCAACTTTATCAAATAATTTTTTGCCGGGTTGATAATTATTCCTTGTTTCATTTTCAAATGTAAACTCCGGCCACATCAAAGGTTTTCTGCAATGCGGATCATCTGCGCCCCACATGCCCATTTCTTCGCCATTGTAAATTTGCGGTGCCCCAATATTGGTGAATAAATGCACCAGGTACAGCTTTACTCTTTGGTAAGTTTCCGCATCTGGCTTACCTGTTTTATATTTACTGTCGTCGTTAGGTGTGGCTTTAAACTTATATTTATTTGGATTGTAAAAATCACTCAATAACCTGGGCGCATCATGTGTGGATGATACATTCATCATCGCATAACGGTTATCCGGCAATAACCTGTTCCATTGAAAATTTAAACTATCCTGCAATTCTTTTGCATCGATTGAATAATTCGATTGAGCGAAGAAATACCTTGCCGGTTTGTAGGCCTGGTAAAACATTACTGCATCAAAAATATCTCCCTGTGTATATGGTACCGGATCCATCATTTTATCAGGCCATTTCTGCCACCAAATTTCACCCATTAAATAGGTATCGGGGTTGATGCTTCTTACCTGCTTTCTAAAATCTCTCCAATAGCCAAGCCCAATCTCATCCGCCACATCCAGGCGAAAGCCATCAATACCTTTTCCAACATCGCCTTGGGGTGCCAGCCATCTTTTGGTTACAGCAAACTGGTGTTGTTTAGCGCCTTCGTTAATGTCGCCTTCATATGGATTACCTGTTACCCGATTGGTTGTAATATTCACTTTCTTTAATTCCGGCAAACTCTGATTACCAGCCCATCCTTTGTAAGCGAATTCATTTTGCGGCGTAGCCGGATCATTAAAAGCAATTATATTATACCAATCTTTGTACAGACTTTTTTGTTGATTTTTCAATACATCCTGCCAGGCCCAAAACATTATACCAGTATGATTCCAGGAATAATCCATGATGATTTTCATTTTCCGTTTGTGGATTTCCTGTACTAGTTTTAAAAATAATTTATCGGCGGCTGTCCATTTCCAGGTAGCCGGATTTGCTGGGTTTTCACTTGCAATTATTTTGTTATCTCCAATAGGATCGGGGCCAAAGTTTACATCAATATGGTGATAATTTCTGGCATCGTATTTATGTAAGGAAGGAGCATCGTTAAGGGGATTGATGAAAAGCGCATTTACACCCAGTTGTTGCAAATAATCCAGCTTATCAAGTACGCCTTGCAAGTCGCCGCCATATCGTCTTAGCAGTACAGTTTCATTAAAAGGTTTGTTGAGTTTTTTTTCCCAGGCTTGTTGCGCAAACCAGTTTTGGGTCCATGGAGTAATACTCCAGTCTACAGGTGGTTCCATTTGAGTTGGTACTGTAATATTATTTAAAGTAGGATCATTTTTTTTATCGCCATTGTAAAACCGCTCTACAAAAACCTGATACCAGATGGCGGATTTGCTCCATTCCGGTGACTTGGTAAAAGATGTTTTCCGTGTTTGCGAATGCAAAAAATCACTTACAAATAACAGGCAGGTAAGTATAAAGAGATTTTTCATATACCCAAAATTTGGTAGTTATATTGAAGGATAAGTATCCTGCCTGGAAAAAAGAACAGGGTTTAGTGCTGTATCAATTACCGCTCCGATAGTTGCTCCCGGGCACCAGGTATCCCAATCATTCACCTGGTTTTTATTCTCCGGATTTTTCAGCAACATATCTTTATCCATAAAAATAACTGTCATCACTTTACGCATTTGGTTGGTTGTATTTGCCCCCGCCCTGTGAAATACCCAACCAGAATGGAAGCTTATTTCACCTAAATCAAAAGGCTCTATCACATGCTTAAAATCAGTCACTTTTAATTTTTGCTGCAGTATCATTTCGCTTTGGTCACTAATTTCTAATTCCCTGCCTTCAACTATTTCGTGGCTGCCTGCACTAAATTCCAGTGGCCCCATTTTCAATGGAGTTTCCTGCAAAGGTATCCAGGCTGTGATGGTTTTATCTGTTGCCAATGGCCAATAATATTGATCTGCGTGCCAGGGAGTAATGCCACCACCACATTCTTTAAACAACGCCTGGTCGTGGTAAATACGTACTCCGGTTGTCTGCATTAAGTCGGCAGCAATTTTTGCCAATCGCCTGCTAAAAATAAATTCCTTTACCTGTTCATCTTCCGTCCACAAATTAAATATTTGCAAAAAGGCCTTGCCGTAAGTATCTCTTTCATCAACAGCAGTTGTTATGTTACTTTTAGCAGCTACCTGCTTTGAAATAGCCGTATTGAAATACTCAATCACTTCTCTGTTGAATACTTCTTTTAATTTGATAAAACGGTATTGCTGAAAAAATGCAATTTGTTCATCGCTTAATTGATAAGGCTCCGCAAGTGCATTTTTTATTGACAGAGGAATGGTTGGCATACAAGCAATTTTAATGTAAATATATTTTATTACTTCAACCTCAACAACA
>JAYTTM010001160.1:0-11395 GCA_043745055.1 Chitinophagaceae bacterium
CACTACTGTCCAACTATGAATCGAACAAAATCAACTGTTTCAGAGGGTCTGTTATTTTATTAGATGATTCAATCCTTGTGAAGGCTTGATTTAACTGGATTTTCTCAAATATCCCAACGCTTACTATTTGTAATATTTTGTTTAAAGAATAGGGACTTTTCAATTCCTTCTTGATAATGGCTATTAAGACATAAACAGTGACAGCAATCCAAATTTGTGTATAGACTGCATTTTTGCTTGTTCCATAAAATACCTTGATACGCAGGTTTTGTTTTATCCATTTAAAGAATAACTCTACTTGCCATCTTTGCTTATATAATTTACAAATAGTAGTGGCTTCGGTTTTGAAATTGTTTGTAATAAACACATAAGTAATATTGGTTTCAGCATCCTTGTACTTTATTCTGCGTATTTTATCCGGGTAATCTTTTTTAGAATAAAATCCTGTCAATACAATAGTTTGGTCACAGATAATGCCTGCACTTCTATCAGTAGCTGCTGAATAAAGTCTTTTAAATTTCATATTATCTTTAGCCCTGGTTATCCAGGTAGCAGATTCCAATGTAAATCTATACAACCTTTTAAAATCAACATACCCTTTATCCATTACATAATATGCGCCGGCTTCCACAGGTAACTGGTCTAACGCATTGACATCGTGTACTGAGCCTTCTGTAATAAATATCCATGCAGGTATATTGCCATCTAAATCAATTAAGGTATGTGCTTTAATTGCTCCTTTCTTTTTTCTAAACTTAGCCCATGGAAATAAGTTTAAACATAAATCAATTGTAGTGCTATCGAAAGCATAAACAGTAGCATCCAACTCTGCTAAAAATTCATTCTCCCCTTTGTACAACTTCCTTGCATAGCCTATAAGATAATGAGCATATTCACTATAAATGTTCCAATTTGTTTTTTCATTCCAGTAAGCCAATGTAGATTTAGCTACCTTGGATTTAATGCCACAATGATATAATTTACCACCAAAGGCTTCTAAACAAGATTCAATATCCCGTAAGCTTTCCCTATAGGTCAGTTGGGCAAAAACCATACAAACATATTGTTCCCAACAACTAAACTCCTGAGCCTTGTGGTTACCTTTATACTTTTCAATAATTTTATCTAATTGATATTTGGGTATGTAACTCAATATCTGTGACAATAAGCTCCGACCTGTATTCATAGCTTTTGAAGCTAATTGAATTCAAATCGAAAAATATTTTATTCCCTCACAATGTACTGTTTATAGTACTTTCAGCAAATCGGAAGGGGCAATAGTTGGACAGTAGTGCGAACCGATCTTTATTCAATGGGCGTTACATTATATGAATTACTGACCGGCAGATTACCCTTTGCTGCAAAAGATGCGCTGGAGCTGGTGCATGCACACATTGCCCAGGTGCCGAAAGCCCTAAATGAATTAGATTCAAACATACCGGAACAAATAGGTAAAATAATTGCGAAACTCCTGGCCAAAAATGCGGAAGATCGTTATCAATCTGCCTTTGGTGTTAGAGCTGATTTCGAAAACTGTTTACATGATTTAATTCAAACAGGAACCATCGCTGATTTTCCGGTGGGTTCCGATGACTTTACTGATAAGTTTTTATTGCCGCAAAAATTATATGGCCGTGAAGATGAGAGGGCCGCTATCATTCATGCCTTCAACCGTTGTTCTGGGGGAGCATTGGAGTTGTTGTTAGTTTCTGGCTATTCCGGTGCAGGTAAGTCAGCTTTAGTTAATGAAGTACATAAACACATAACCACCGATCGTGGATATTTCATTAGTGGCAAGTATGACCAATTTCAGCGGTCAGAGCCATATTATGCCATCATTGCAGCGTTCAAAGATCTCATCAACATTTTTTTAACTGAAAACGATGACAAGCTTAATTATTTCCGTGAAAAAATAAAGGCAGCATTGGGCAATGAAGGGCAGGTAATGCTGGATGTAATACCCGCACTGGAATACATTACCGGTACACAACCCAGGCTGGCAGCACTTGGTGGCCTGGAAGCGCAAAAGAGATTTACGTACGTTTTTAGAAAGTTTGTGAAAGCAGTGGCTCATCGCAATCACCCCATCGTTTTGTTTATAGATGATTTGCAATGGGCCGACAGCGCATCCCTTAACCTGATGGAAAGCCTGATGCAGGATGCGGACATTCGTCATTTGTTGGTAATAGGTGCCTACCGCATAAACGAAGTGGACCCAACGCATCCATTGATGCACAGCTTAAATGCCATTGGCAAGACCGGTCTCCCTATTAAAAAAATCCAGATAAACAACCTGGAAAAATTTCATGTGAATCAATTAGTAGCAGATGCGCTTGCTGTTAATTTGCAGCATGTAAATGATCTCACCGAACTGCTGTATAACAAAACACAAGGCAATGCTTTTTTTCTGACCCAGTTTTTAAAGTCATTGCACGAAAAAGGTTTCCTGCATTTTAATATTGAATCAAAAAACTGGAGCTGGCAGATAGAACAGATTCGGGCCACCAATATGACAGATAATGTGGTGATACTAATGGCCGATAAAATCAGAACACTGGCATCTAACACTCAAAATTTATTGACATTGGCTGCCTGTATCGGCAACCAGTTTGATTTTGCCACCCTGTCGGTCATATCAGGTATGGATATCGAAGACCTTAAAAGCAATTTACGGGAAGCTCTAACAGAAGGTATTGTTATTCCTTTAGAAGAGGGATATAAGTTTGCACATGACCGCATTCAGCAATCGGCCTATTCGCTAATACCGGAAGCAGATAAAGCGGCTACACATTTAAAAATAGGGCGGCTTTTGTTGCAGAATGCAACAGGCGAAAAACAATCAGCACAGTTATTTGATATAGCCGATCATTATAACCAGGGCTTGGTGCTAATGGAGGGCGAAGAGAAAATGCAATTGCTGGAGTTAAACAGAAAAGCGGCCCTTCGTGCTAAAAATACATCGGCCTTTCAACATGCCCGCACATATATTGAAATGGCCATTAGTCTATTGCCTGCTATGGCCTGGAAATCCAACTACCCACTGGCTTTAGAATTACATACGCTGGCAGCAGAAATTTCTTTCCTGTGCAGTGATGTTCCTGCCATGGAAATTTACGTACAGAAAATTACCGATCAGGCACAAAACCTAAAAGACACTGTAAAGGCAAACGAAATTCGTGTGCAGGGATACATTTCACAAAACCGTTTGAGCGAAGCCCTTGCAAAGGGTTTGGAATTACTGAAACAATTCAATATTAATTTTCCTAAAAACCCTATGCTGGCACATGCGGTGCTTTCCTTGCTTCGCACCAAACTTGTGATGGGCTTTCGTAAACCTGCCGACCTAGTACATTTGCCCATGATGGAACAGAGCAAAGACCTGGAAGCCATGAGCGTATTATTTGAGGTGTTGCCTTCGGCCTATTGGGTAAATTCTAACTTGATGTTGATGATTGTTTTTAAGACGATGCGGATGTCTTTGCTGAAGGGAAATTGCGGCATCTCTTATTATTCCTATACCTCATATGGTGCTGTGCTGTGCGAATTAGGAGAACTTAAAAATGGATACGCTATCGGTGTAGTTGGTTTACAGTTGAGTGACCGCAACGAAGCAAGAGCTACCAGCTGCCGTACCAGGTTTAACTTTTCCTGTTTTGTGCAACACTGGTGCGAGCCTCTTCAAAACACATTTGATCCGTTTTTAAAAGCATATCACATAGGCTTAGAAACGGGCAATGGAGAATTTGCCAGTTTTAGTTTGTATTTCTATGCGCAGCATTTTTATTTATCCGGTAAAAATTTACAGCAGGCCATTGAAGAGTTTGAAAAGAACGGGCGGACCATTCAGCAGATGGGGCATTTTACCCCGTACAATTATCTGAACATTCACCACCAGGCTGCTTTAAACCTGGCCGGCCATTCTGCCGACCCCTGTGCTTTGGAAGGTGCAGCTTATAAAGAAAGCGAAATGCTGCCCAGGCATAAAGATGGAAATGATAGAACGGCTTTGTATAAATATCATTTCCAAAAAATGATTTTGCAGACCGTTTTTGAGTATTATGAAGAGGCCATCAAATCTGGAGAACTGGCTTTACCAAATGTGGGTTCTGTAACTGCACAATACTGTCGCACTTTGTTATTATTTTATGAGGCATTGGCACGCTTAGGTCAATTCAGAAAAGTAAATTCAAGCGTGAAGCGGCAATATGCAAGCCGTATAAAAAAGAACATTTCAAAAATTAAAATGTGGGCTCAACACTCACCCAACAATCAATTGCACAAGTATCACCTGTTGCGGGCCGAATGGCATAGAATAAAAGGGGAAACCGCTAAAACGCTTGACCATTATGATATGGCTATACAACTGGCCCGCAAGGCGGGCTTTCTGCAGGAAGAAGCGCTCGCCAATGAACTGGCGGGAAAGTATTTCGTGGAAAGAGACAAAAGCGATTTGGCGGAGATGTATATGAAAAATGCGTACCAGTGTTACCGGAGCTGGGGAGCTGATGCCAAATTGAAACAATTAGAACAATTGTATCCAAAATATATATCGGGCATTAAACGCAATGCGTCTGGTATGCGACTATCAGGAACAATAGAAACGACAAGCACTTCCCACGATTCTTCGGAGTTGGACATGGCTTCGGTACTAAAAGCCTCCACCACCATTTCTGGCGAGGTTGTTTTGTCTAAACTATTATCGCTGCTCATGAACATTGTAATAGAAAATGCCGGGGCTCAGCGTGCTTTTCTGTTGCTGGAACGAAAAGGCGAATTGTTTGTTGAAGCTCAGGTGGAAGCCGGTGAAGAACCCTCCGAAGTTCATCACATTCCTTATATGCAGAGTAATAAACTATCCGGGTCGGTAGTTACTTTTGTGAGCAGAACCAAAGAAAATATTGTGCTGGATGATGCCGTAGCTGATACCCGTTTTCATGCCGATGCATATATACAGCAGCATAAGCCAATTTCTGTTTTGTGTCTGCCCATCATTCACCTTGGCAAATTTATTGGCCTGCTTTATCTCGAAAATAATTTAGTGCGTGGTGCCTTTACTGAAAACCGTATTCACCTATTGCAACTGCTATCGGGACAGATTGCGGTATCTATCAACAATGCTTTGCTGTATGATGAACTGGAGCAAAAAGTAGAGGAAAGAACGGCGGAGTTGGCTACGGAGAAAAAGAAGTCGGATGATTTGTTGTATAATATTTTGCCGTACGAAACAGCACAGGAGTTAAAACAATTTGGCAAAACCGAAGCCAGGCAGTTTGAAAGCACCAGCGTATTGTTTACCGACTTTGTAGGCTTTACTTCCACCGCAGAAAAACTGTCGCCTGCAGAACTGGTAACCGAAATAGGCGAATGCTTCCAGGCATTTGACAACATTGCTGAGAAATATGGAATTGAAAAAATTAAAACAATCGGTGATTCGTATATGGCTGCAGGAGGCATACCGGTACCCAATGCAACACACGCTGAAAATGCCGTGGCAGCCGCTATTGAAATCCTTGCGTTTATGAACCAGCGAAATAAAAACGCTAAAATTGCTATATTCGAATTACGCATAGGTATCAACAGCGGCTCGGTGGTGGCTGGTGTGGTAGGGCATAAAAAATTCCAGTACGATATATGGGGCGATACGGTAAACACCGCTTCCCGCATGGAACAGCACAGCCAACCGGGAAGAATCAATATTTCGGAATGCACCTACCAACTTATTAAGCATCGGTATACTTGTGAGTATCGGGGAGAAATTGAGGCTAAAGGAAAAGGAAAAGTAAAGATGTATTTTGTGACAACAAACCAGGCAACCGGCCCTCAACCATAGTTTAACTAATAAAACAACAACATACATCTTGTAACGAAATATACATTATGGAAAATCAGGACGCAGGTAAGGTATGCGAAGAATGTTTGAAGGCAACAAAAATCAGCTACAAAAAAAAGAATAATTTTTTCGCGCCAGGCCTTGGCAACATGAATAAATTAGGTGAGGGCAACATGGGTTTATGGCATAACATCTTAGCCAGGATTGGGGAGTGGCTTTACAAACAATACGATAGAATAAAGGAGTTGTTTCATGCACTCAACAAATTTCTTTTTCCACGCCGGGCAAAAATATGGGGCCATGTGCACGACAGTTATTTAACAGGGCGCCTGGTGCATGCTTCCCGCAACACTCCACGTAACCCGGTGCGCCATGTTAAACTTGAATTTTGGGCCCGTACCAGGTGGTGGCAGTTGTGGCAATGGAGAAATATAGCCTCTGGTTTTAGCGATGAGGATGGTTATTTTAATTTACCATTTGATCTTCGGGCGGCAAGGAGCCGGGCTATTAAAACCAAACTTCGGTTTGAAATTCACCATACTTCGGATATTTATTTTGACAATGACCAACAACCTCACCCGGTTTACCAGCTCTATCATGTTATTAAATTTTCTAAAAAAGATTTGATAGGCATGGGATATAACCTGCGTGAAATTCAATTAGACCTATGGAAATACCGGGACGACACTGCCATTCCCCGGGCCGTGATCACCGATGCAGACGGCGATAAGACAGAACAATATTCTGAAGGCAGGTTAGATGCACTTTGGGAACAGTTTATTCCCATTGAAACCATTAAAGCAAAGCACCTCGTGCAGATAAGGGATATGCCCGAAACTATTTCGCTGGCAGAAATACAGGCAGATTACCCAGAGAACCTGACGGTTTGTATTGAGAAAAAATTACCCGGTTATACCCGCTCCGATAAATGGTTTGGGGAACGGATGATGAATGGTATGAATTGTGGAAGTTTTATGCCTGATAGCCAAAACCCTGCGCACTATTGGATACACTATTTCGGTATTTGTAATTACGAACATAACAATGAATTTGCGCTGCCCGATGTAGACATTAAATTTGAAATAGGGGCCGATGGACTGCCTTTGCCTTTGGAGATTCATACGACCGGTGCATTAAATGCCATTAACAAAGACCCCTGGCAAAAACGGGTATTTACCAAAAATGATGGGGACCTTTGGCTGGCAGCCAAAAGAATAGCAAGAGTGAACGGAGCCGTATCTACCGAAGTAGATGAGCACTTTACCGGCACCCATTTAAACACAGAACAATATTCCATTGCCACACACCGCAACTTTCATTTCAATCCCCTCTCCTGTTTGCTGAGACCACACTTAAAGGAAGTGGCCTTAATTAATGCCACCGCCGATTCAGGCATTATTGCCGGGTACCTGCCCACGGCTACTGCACTCACCAAAAATGGACTTATCGACCGAACCTATGATATGCTGGGGCTACATGACTGGAGAGACTGGAAACCCATGAAACCCTTAAATGAAAATCACCACTATGCACTGGCCGAAAATTTATTCTGGCAGGTGGTTACTGGTTTTGTAGATCAATTTTTTAACGAAAACCTGGAGAATATAAAAAAACATTGGATAGAAGTGTATTACTTCTCCGAAGATCTGGTGCAGCATAGTGTGCCGGTTTTTTTATCGGAGTTGGAATGGGACAAACTTTCATCGCATGAAAAAGAGCAGATCGAAGCAAGAAAAAAATATTATGCTTTCATGTATGATTTCGATTTTAACCTGCCACGGGAACGGGTTAACGGGCAGCTAAAATCCATTTCGCCCATTACCAAACACAAAGAATATGATGAGCTGCACCCCGAAGAAATGGACAACCTGAAAAAAGTTTGCAAGTACGCTATTATGATGGCCACCTATATGCATACCTGGATAAATGAACATCAGTACGACGATCTTGGTGAAATTTTATATAACTGTGGGGGATTGCGGTTTGGAACAACCGAAACAGGCGTGCTTGGGCCTGAGACCGATTTGCATATAGCGCCCGATTTAACCCGGGGAACAGGAATGCTATGGTTCTCCAATTTCTTATCCCGAACCGAGTTTGGTTTTATTACCCGCAATGAAGAAGGCGATGTGAACCCGATTTTTTTGAAACTGCTGGAAGATAACCGGGAGCAATTTGCCCAATTGGGTGTAGACATTAATAAAATAGAATCAAGAACGAATATTTAAAATAAAAGAATAGGATAATAAAGATTAACCGCATACTCTTTACGGCCTCATAAAAAAAGCGTTAAGAAAATTTGAATGATTGTCGTTAAGAAATGAAATTAATGTTACAAATGTTTGGCTTTGCTATTAGCCCGTAAGTCGCACAAAAACTGGGTTACATTTTGTTGTTTGAGCTAATTTCATTTTAGACATGCATTCAAATTTCGTAGCTTTTTTTATGCAGCCTTGATTTTTTTTGTTTCTTTTTTGCATCAAGGCAAAAAAGAAAATAGGCACTACCCTTGCTGGGTAAGACTTTGCGGTTTATGTAAGTTATTCTATAAAAGAAAAATTGATATAAAATGTTCCCGTAACAAATAAAAAAATTATGGCAAAAAATACTTCTTTCTTTAAAGTGATCTCTACATGGATAGGCGAAGCAATTGATAAAATAATGCTTTGGATAATTGCCAGGGGTTTTGGCTGGATGCTGGCGCTCATGCTTAGCCTGCCGCATCGCAAGCGTATGAGCCATAACAATGGCATTGGGGCTATTGGCTGGTTGCAGATAGTAGACCACCCGGAATTTCCTGAACATGAATTTTTTGTTGCGGGCAAAAAATTTCCTGCCCGCATTCGCCATGCATCCATTTCATTTTTGGATGATGCGATGAATTGTTTCCGTAGCATTTCTATTAAATTTTCAGATCATCATTTTCATAGCCCTTTCGATTTAGAGTTAAATACCGGGCAGCGCAGTGCTTTCTGGTCGGCTGCCAGTTTTTTTAAGTTTGGATCTTTGGGAAAAGAAAAATGGGGCGTGAGTGAAGTAGAGTTTTTGCGTAAATATCCTGAGGGGGAATTTGGTATAATAAAAGCATTAAGGCGCAACCCAACTTCGTTTTACAATATGCATTTTTTTAGTAAAACACCTTTTTACTTTATTGGTAAAGATGGTATAAAACGCTATGCTAAATACAGGGTGGTGCCTGCTAACGGTGAACCAGAGACCGGTATTATAAATGATCCCTCCATAGAAGATTTAGCCAATCAGCGTATCCTCCCTTATGAAACAAGAGGAAGAAACTATTTAAAGTATGAATACGAGGATCGTGTTAAAAAAGAAGAGCTTAGTTATTTGTTGTCTATCCAGTTAAGAACAGCCAGCGATGATGACGACCCGGAGATCTTTAACAATATGATACCATGGAGTGGCGAGATTTTTCCATGGCAGGACCTGGCTATTATACATATTGAAAAAACGCTGGATTGGAAGGAGAGCACCCGCACTACTTTTAGTGTAAATAATATGCCCCGTTCACTGGGTGTGTTGCCTGCTAAATCTATTTACGATTATAACTCCTTAAATTATATGCGGGCCCATTCCGAAATTGCCCGAAAGGCAAGGATGTTCTCTTACAAATTATGGGGCATGGTTCCACCCATACCCGATAACGACAACCGAAATGTAGATGAATGGGGAGTGTAAAAAGTAGATATTGGACACTTCGCCTTGTTCGTATCGTACGAACCACGGTGGAGGAATTTTGAGCCACAAGCAAGTCTGAAACTCATCTCTTTGAGATTTAGCAAATTGAGAAAAGATGAAAATATTAAAAACGCATCTGCTTTACGTGTTAGTCATCTTTTCCTTCACGTGGTCTGAAAGTCTAATGGACAGTGCAACTAGAGTAAGGGTGGGGTTAGGTGCCCCCGAAGTGACGTAACATCCGGAGCCCGCAACATATAAATTATGGATGCCATGTACCTGGCAATTGGCATCAACAACACCTTTTTTTGGATCATCGCACATTCGGGTAGTACCCATATGGTGCCATCCACCGTTGGTACCTACAGGCCAGGTGCTATCATTTTCATCTTGCAAAAAGTCTTTAAGCTTCACCCGGCCCAAACCGGCCAGCCCCATTTGTTGTCCGATTAATTGATAAATTTTGCGAATGCTTCTTTTGTCAAGTTCGGTAAGTTGCCAGTGAAGGTTAGCTCGTGGAACACTGAGTTCATCTAGTTCTGTACCTATCGTCACTCTTGAATTAGGGTTTGGCGCCTGTTCTATGCGGGTTTGAAATTCAAAGGTATTCGTCACTTTTAGCGCTTCAAATTGTTTGACTAAATCCTCAATTTTTTGATGCTCGTTTTTTGAAGAATCTTTGGGTTCGCTGGTTCCACTATTTGCAGCCTTTGCGGCATCTGCCCAATTCTTAAACATATTGTCGAGCGACTTTCTCGGATCTTCATCCTGCCAGATTTCCATTCTTGGCTTCGAACCTTTTGCCAGGCTAAGAGGACCCAGCCCTCCAGTGCCATTCAGAATTTTGTGTTCCCTTTGTGCTTTTTCGGAAATGGCCAATTCGGCATATACACCACCATCTCCACTATACGAATAAAGATCAGTCGGAAAAGATTTAAAAAGCCATAATTCAGCTGATTGTATTTCAAGATGCTCCATGAAATAGCGGCCAACGATATCGTTGTCATTACCCAATCCCTTTGGAGCTTGCTTGTTGCAGGCTAAAAGAATTCTCGCATTTTGAATCGCCCCACCCGCCAATATAAAATGCTTCGCACGTACGGTGTGCGTTTTGCCAGCGTGGTTTTTGATTGTCGCTTCACGGATTTCAGAAACAGCTTCGTTGGCAACTATGTTCGTAAGCGTAGCATAGGTGTGGAGATGAATATTTTTTGATTTTGTAATTGTGTCCTTATACATGGATCCGAATCGGGCAGCATTGATTTGCCATAGCTTAGTCCATACTACATTACTGTCGAGAGGAAACGCATTCAGGTTGTTCTTCTTCTGTTGCCAATAGTTGAGATCGTAATTATAGGGCCCCAACTTAATTTTTTCGTGCGCCCTTGCATAAAAGGGGTCTAGGTCTTTTCTGGTAATAGGCCACCCGCTATCAGGCACCCAATCCCGTTTTATGAAATCGATGTTTTCGAACGGAGAGCACATGCCTGCCCAATGCCCTGTGGTTCCACCAAAGTAAGAAAGTCGACTTGCTCTTAGTGGGTAATATTTTTGGCCGGTAGAATTTCCCTTATACAAATCCTGCACCTTATCGTCGTATTCAAACCCTCCGCTTTCCAGGAGAATAACTTTATAAGGTGTGTTCATCCAATCGAGTGCAATGCTGATGCCGGCAGCTCCTGCTCCAACAATACATATGTCTCCTTCAATGATTGAATTGTTAGGAAGGTTTCTGGCGTCAATATGCATAATCGTTATTTAGTTTTAGTTAGTGAGTAAAGTGCACATTGACGTGCCTCCGAAACAGAAAGTACCCAGCCATTTACCAGCACCGTTTTGCCAGTTTTAAAATCAGTTTTTATTTTTTGC
>JAYTTM010001161.1:0-3064 GCA_043745055.1 Chitinophagaceae bacterium
TGCGTTGGGAAGCAATGCCTTTCTATGGAAAATAAAACACAATATTTTGCACCATACTTATACCAATATTGATGGGCTGGATAATGACATTATTCATTCCCCGGTACTTCGGCAAACAGCTACCCAGCCTTGGTTTCCCCTGCATCGCTACCAGCATATTTATATGTATTTTCTCTATGCAATAAGTACGCTTCACTGGATGCTGCTGGGAGATTTTCAAAAATATTTCAGCAGGCAATTTATCGGTATGCCCATCCGTAAAATAACAAGGAATGAGCAGGTGATTTTTTGGATAAGTAAAATACTCTATGTAGTATTCTACATATACCTACCTATTTATTTTACAGGATGGCAGGCATGGCTGATTGGCTTTTTAATCATTCATTTTATATTAGGACTTTTTTTAACCATTATATTTCAATTGGCACACATGGTAGAAAAAGCCATTTTTGATTCAGCAGGAAAAGAAAAAAAAATAATTAATTCTGAATGGGCCATCCATGAAGTAAAGACTACCGTTAATTTTGCAATACACAACAAAGCGCTGAGCTGGTTTGCAGGCGGATTAAATTTTCAGGTTGAACATCATTTGTTTCCTCATGTCAGCCATGTTCATTACCCGGCCTTAAGTAAAATTATACAGGAGCAATGCAATTTGTTTAATCTCCCTTACAATTGCTATGCAACTGTAACAGAAGCTGTTATTTCGCACACAAGGCTAATGAAGCAATTGGGTAGGCAACCAGCTGGCATAAAAAATTAATACGCTATTTCGTTTTAGAACTTCTGTCCAAATACTCTTTTTAAAATATCACTCGATCTGGCGGCAAAATTTGTCCGGATATTTATTTCTTCTTTTGCAATTAAATCAAACAGGGCTTCCGTTGCTTTATTGGTAACGTATACTTTTAAATCGGGGTTTATTTTTGTAAAAGTGGTAGGCAGATTGTTGTATGTATTTACAATATCCCCATAATATTTAGTTGCATTCACTTTATCCAACGATGATTTTATCACAGGCAAAAATGCTGCAACAAGTTTGGCAGTTGTTTTTTCCCTGAAGAAATGGGTGGCGCTGGTATCACCATTTCTTACAAGGCCAATAGCATCCTGCAAAGTCATATTTTTAATAGCATCCACAAATATGGGTTTGGCATAACCTGCTGCATCTTCAGCGCCACGGTTAATTTGTAAAATAGCTTTGTCTACAATACTGCCCAAGCCCACACCACGAAGCGTATTTTCGATCTTCTTTGCATCAGGCGGCAGTAAAACTTTGTAGAGGGCATCTTTAAAAAAACCATCGGCTGTATTTAATTGCAATACTGCTCCGGTTATGCCCTGGCCCAATGCTTCTTTAATACCCTGGGCAGCTTCTGCTTCTGTAATACCTCCAATTGAATTTGGCAGATTTTGCAATACATCACATCCGCTTAATAAAAATGCAAAGGAGATGGCAACGTAGATTTTTTTTATCATAAAATTATTTTGTGATTTATGCATCAATGTTATTGTTATTTAATAAATCCCAACTCTTACCTTAAAAAAATAAAGCTGTAGTTAGCTAAGCAAATAATATCCTCCACTAAACCGGATGCAATACAAGATAAGCAAGTTTACGGCCAAAGATTGATTGGCTGAAGGCTTTATATAAATGAGTTGCAACTGGTATCTTTGCACCCCGTTTACTTACGGTAAAAATTTTTAATTTATATGATCATACAACATTTATCGGAACAGGAGATAATCAGAAGAGAGAAATTAACCGAGTTAAATAAACTAGGCATTGATGCATTTCCTGCAGCATTGTATCCTGTAAATACCAACTCAGCGTTTATCAAGGAAAATTACAAAGGCGAGGAAAACAAGGCAGACTTTGCGGAGGTATGTGTAGCTGGAAGAATCATGAGTATACGTGACATGGGTAAGGCCAACTTTGCTGTATTACAGGATAGCACCGGAAAAATTCAGTTTTATATCAGGCAGGATGACATTTGCCCCGGCGAGGATAAAAATTTGTACCAGGTTGTGTGGAAAAAATTACTGGACATTGGCGATATCATTGGTATTAAAGGATATGTTTTTACCACCAAAACAGGCGAAACATCTATTCATGTAAAGGAGTTTACCATCCTTACAAAATCATTGCATCCATTGCCTATTGTAAAAGAAAAAGATGGAGAATCATTTGATGAGGTTACCGATCCTGAATTTCGGTACAGGCAACGATATGCAGATTTAATTGTAAATCCTGCTGTAAAAGAAACCTTTATCAAACGAACGAAAATGGTTAATGCCATACGGGAGTTTTTAAATGAGCGTGGTGCTTTGGAAGTAGATACACCTGTATTGCAAAGCATACCCGGCGGCGCAGCTGCAAGGCCATTCACCACCCATCACAATGCGTTGGATGTGCCCATGTATATGCGTATTGCCAACGAATTGTATTTAAAAAGATTGATAGTAGGCGGCTTTGATTTTGTTTATGAATTTAGTAGAAATTTCAGGAACGAAGGAATGGACCGTACTCATAATCCGGAGTTTACAGTGCTGGAGTTTTATGCAGCTTACAAAGATTACGAGTGGATGATGGACACCACCGAACAAATGCTGGAAAAAGCAGCCATAGCAACCAATGGCAGCAGCAAAGTAATAGTAGGTGAAACCGAAATTGACTTTAAAGCGCCTTACAAAAGAATCACCATGTATGATTCCATTAAAGAATTTACAGGGCATGATATCAGTAATATGGATGAAGATGGTATAAGAGCTGTTTGTAAACTGATAGGTATACACGCCGATGAAAAATGGGGTAAGGGAAAACTGATAGATGAAATATTCGGCAGCAAATGCGAAGGCAATTATATACAACCTACTTTTATAACCGATTACCCTGTTGAGATGAGTCCGCTCACCAAAAAGCACCGCAGCAAACCCGGTCTGGTGGAACGTTTTGAGCTAATGTGCAACGGTAAGGAAATTGCCAATGCCTACAGTGAGCTGAATGATCCATTGGAACAAAGGGAACGTTTTGAAGAGCAAACCAAACTGATGGAAAGAGGTG
>JAYTTM010001162.1:0-11367 GCA_043745055.1 Chitinophagaceae bacterium
TATAACGGTTGGCAAAAGTAAGTAAAAACGTCTATTCAAAGCAAGCATCTTGTAAAACAATTTTAAAGGAATGGTTTTTAAGCCTATTTGTTAAAGAAACTCAAATAACTTTTTTGATTTACTTAAATTGCATTTATTTACTCGCTGTTTAAACGATTTGCCATTATGATAAGTTTGCATGATATTAAAGCCTTGCAAATTAAAATTTGCCAGCACGGCGATCAACATGCTTTTGGACAAATGTATGTAGCATACATGCCTTTTCTGCTAAAGTTTGCAAATTCTATTATTAAAAATCAAGAGCTTGCAGAAGAAATTGTATCGGATGTTTTCATTAAAATCTGGCAAAATCGAAATGAAATTGGCAAAATCGAAAACTTTAAACTGTACTTATATATTAGTACTAAAAATACATCTCTCAATTACTTATCCCGTCATTTTAGAAAAGAGATTATATCGTTGGAAGAAATGTCTTTGAATACGGCAATGAGTCCATATAATCCGGAACAATTACTGATAACCTCTGAGGCGGTTAAAAAAATCAATCATGAAATTCAAAAATTACCTGCCCGTTGTAAGCTGATTTTTAAGCTTGTGAAGGAAGATGGGCTTAGGTACAACGATATTGCCGAACTGTTGAATATCTCCGTAAAAACAATTGATAGCCAAATGGCGATTGCCCTTAAAAAAATAAGCAGCTCTATTAATTTCGACCTAAAGAAAAAGCTGCATTGAATAATACGCTAGTTGACAAATGTTTTTTTAAGTTCTTTAGTAGATTTAACAAGTTTTTGTGTTCTTAATAGTTTACACAACTAATGGAACCAATAAATCCTTCAAATACCTGGATATTAATGGCCCGTAAATTATCTGGGGAAGCTACAAGTGATGAACTTATTGAGCTTGATCAGCTTTTACGGCAAGATCAACATGCTAATTATTCCAAGGAAATATTACATGATTTATGGGAAAGCCGCCCGGTTGTAGATAGCCAATACGTTGAAAATAAGTACAAAGAATTGGTCTTGCAAATCCAGAACATGGGTTTAGATGATGGAAAGTTTGCTTTGGATGATCATTATATTAATGGTAGCCCGGAGGAACTTGCAAAAAAAGGTTGGAAAAAATGGGGTTACAAATTAGGCAGTTTTGCAGTAAGTGTTGGTATCGCTGCTCTTATTTTTTTTGATAATAGCAATGTTTCCCGAAAGGAAACTACTGATCTGCAGGCTAAAAATGAAATAAGTACAAGAAAGGGCTCCAAGACAAACCTGGTACTTCCGGATGGCACAAAGGTTTGGTTAAATGCCAGCAGCAAATTAGATTATACTAAAGATTACGGAAACAAAATAAGAGAAGTAACCCTAAGTGGAGAAGCCTATTTTGACGTGGTAAAAAACGCTGAAAAGCCTTTTGTAATTCATACCAGTAAAATGGACATTAAAGTACTGGGTACAGCTTTTAATGTAAAATGTTATCCCCGGGAAAAAACTACAGAAACCAGCCTGGTAAGGGGTAGTATTGAGGTTACCATGAAAGATCGCCAGGAAAAAATTATGCTGAAACCAAATGAAAAACTAATTATCAATAATGAAGAAATTAAGCAGGATAAAAAAATAGTGCCAGTTAAACAAGTGCAAACAGTAACACAAAAACCAATTATATTATTAAGTCACCTTACACTTTTACAAAAAGACAATACAATTATTGAAACAGCCTGGGTACAAAACAAATTAATTTTTGTAAGTGAAACTTTTGAAGATGTTGCTTTAAAAATGGAACGCTGGTACAGTGTTAGTATTGAATTTGCAAATGAATCTGTAAAAACAGTACGATTAACAGGAAATTTTGAAAAGGAAACTGTTGTTGAGGCATTGAATGCGCTGCAGTTAACCACTAAATTTTCTTACAACATAAAAAACAATATCATTACCATTTACAAATACAACAAAATAAAAAAATGATTAAACTTATAATACTTCCCAGATGAATCAAAAAAACTAAAAGGGGAAATGTGCCAACATTTCCCCGGATAGAATAAAATATGAAAATAAATACATGCCTTTCTAAAACTTGCTAATGTTCCCATTTTTTATCTACCAAAACATAAATATATGAAAAAAAACCGCCGGGTGCTTGCCATCAACACTCGAAGCATTTACAAATTGCTATTGCTTATGAAATTTACTATTGCCTTGCTGCTTTGCACAACCTTCCAGGTTTCTGCAAAAACATATTCACAGGACAGGATTACACTTAAGCTCCAATCAGCCGAATTAAGATCCGCCTTACGACAGATTGAAAAAAAGAGCATCTTTCGTTTTTTGTACAATGACGATGTAGTAGCTGCTCACCAAAAAGTTGATATCAATGCAGAAAACTCTTTGGTTACCGATGTGCTTAACGGGATTCTTGAAGAGACAACGTTAGCCTATAAGATTCTGGGAAACAATCTGGTGGTAATTACACAAAAAGATTTTGTTGTGCAGGAATCTAAAGTATCAGGTAAAATAAGGGGCGTAAATGACGAACCTATTCCTGGAGTTACAGTTAAAATAAAAGGGTCTAATGCTGCAACAGCATCTGATGCTAATGGGCTCTATTCAATATCGGTGCCTGATGGCGCCACATTGGTGTTTTCATCAATCGGATATATTACACTTGAAATACCTGTAAATAACCGTTCAGAAATAAATGTAATCATGCAGATTACCTCTAAAGATATTAATGAAGTAGTGGTAATTGGTTATGGCACAGCAAGTAAAAGAGATCTTACTGGTTCAATTGCCAAAGTAAGCGGAAAAGAAATTGCTGATAAACCCAATACAAACCCGGTAGCTTCATTGCAGGGTAAAGTAGCCGGGCTTTCTGTAGTTAATAATGGTACACCCGGTGCTGCACCGGATATCAGAATCCGTGGTACTATCAGTATCGGTTCTGTACATCCTTTGTATGTTGTGGATGGGGTTTTTAACGATAATATTGATTACATCAATCCAAACGACATTGAATCTATCGAAATATTAAAAGACCCTTCTTCTTTAGCTATATTTGGTGTAAGAGGTGCTGCTGGTGTTATTGCTGTTACTACCAAAAGAGCTAAAGCAGGGCAATTGATTGTCAACTTCAATACATCGTACGGCTTTAAAAAATTAACCGATAAAATTAAATTAGCCAGCGGAGAACAATTTAAAACTTTGTATGAAGAAGAAAAGCTTAATATCGGAGCTATATCTCCTTTTGATTATAGTAAATGGACTGCAAATACCGACTGGGTTGATGCAGTTACAAGAACAGGAAACTTTAACGCTAACAACCTGAGTATTGCATCCAGCACAGAGAAAAACAAGTTTAACATGGGCATCGGATACACTAGCGATGAAGGCATTATTAAACATGAAAAGCTGGAAAGAATTAATTTTTCATTTAGCGATGAAGTAAAAATCAGCAAGGCTTTAAGAGTAGGAATAAATTTTAATGGTATCCGTCAGGATAATCCTTACGGCGCTTCATGGATATTAGATGCTGCCAGAAAAGTGATACCACTTGTTGAATCAGGCACCCGTTCTATTCTGGCCAAAAACCCTTACGGTTTAGATAGCACAACGCAAAATTTGTATTATGATTTACCTTCTATTCAAAACTCTGGTGTTATAAACCCATTGCTTGTTTTGGAAAATGAATGGGATAAAACTAAAAGTGTTGAATACAGAACCGTATCAAGTGTATTTGCAGAAGTCAATTTTTTAAAGAACTTCAGTTTTAAAACTACCTTTTATGCTGACATGAGTAATGTCAACAGAAGAGTTTACACACCGGTTTATAACGCATACGATGCCTCAATAGATAAAGCATTTTTATACAGCAGGCAAACCGCTGTTGGCGAGAATGATCAATCCTATAAAAAGTTTCAGCAAGACTATATTTTAAATTATAAAAAAAGTTTTGGCGCACATAATATAACTGCATTGGCTGGCTGGACTACTTATTACTTCGGTAATTTTAACAGGAATGCGTTTGCAAAACAAAGTGCAACCGGTTCGGCTATACCCAATGATAAACGTTTTTGGTACATAGATAATGGATTTGTTGATCCAACATCAAAAGTTGCCAGTTCCGACCAAAGGGAACGAACAACTGCTTCTGCCCTTTTGAGATTATTATACAATTACAAAGGCAAATATTATGTGAATGCATCTTTCCGCAGAGATGGTTCCTCACAAATTTCACCAGCCAACCGCTGGCAAAATTTCTGGGCTGTTGGTGGCGCATGGGAAATAAGCAAGGAAAGTTTTATGGAAAATCAGCAACTATTCGATTTTGTTAAATTAAAGGCATCTATCGGTGTTTTGGGAAATCAAAATACCTATGGATTTGATTATCCTTATTACCCTGGCTTAGTTGGTGGAAATGCAGCAGTATTTGGTAATCTTATTTACAATGCTTACTCACAATCTTACTTACCCAATCCCAATTTAAAGTGGGAGACTGTACATGCCAAAGAGGTTGGGATTGAGTTGAATGCATTAAAAAATAGCTTGCATATTGAAGTAAACTATTTTGATAAAGTTACCAAAGAGCTGATGACATTTATTCCTGGAAGTAACGGTGCAAAAAATGGGTTGGATAATATTGGCAGTATTCAAAATAATGGGTTTGAGTTTACCGCCAGTTACACAAAAAATATTGCAAAAGACTTAACATTAACCATTGGTGGTAACTTAACTACTTATAATAACAAAGTTCTTTCTCTGGCTACTTCAGATTTCTCCATTCAATCTGGTGTAAACCGCACTACGGTTGGTTTGCCTATCGGTTATTTTTATGGATACGTAGTAGAAGGTATTTACCAGTCTTATGCTGATAAATTAAAATCACCTGTTAATACAGAGTTTTCTTATGGCCCCGGCGATTTGAAATATAAGGATATAAATGGCGATGGTATCATCAATACCAAGGACAGAACATTGATTGGTAACCCAACACCTGACTTTGCTTATGGCGGTTCCATCAACCTTAAATACAAAAACTTTGATTTGGGTGTGGAAGTAGGTGGTGTATCCGGCAATGAAGTTTTCAGAAACTGGGGCGGAACAGAATCACCTTTTCAACGGGTAAATTATGCAGCATTTAAAGTAAACAGGTGGCATGGAGAAGGTACCTCTAACTGGGATCCTATTTTAGCCCAGGATCACAGGATAAATTACGAGGCATCTACCTATAATATTGAAGATGGCAGTTACTTTAGAATGCGAAATATACAATTGGCATACAATTTTGCCAGCGCAATGCTTGCCAAAGCAAAAATAAAAAACTTAAGGGCCTTTGTTAATATGCAAAACCCTAAAACATGGAAACGGAATTCAGGCTACACATCCGAATTTGGTGGTGATGCTATTTCATTTGGAGTAGACAATGCTGGTGGTGCAATACCTGTTGTTACCACTTTTGGATTAAATGTAACTTTCTAACACAATTTTAAAATTACCAGTTTATGAAAAAAAGTATCAAATTATTTTTCAATATTCTTGCAATCTCATCCATGCTGCTTATGCTGGGTGCCTGCCAGAAGTTTTTAGATAGAAAACCCTTAACAGCTACTCTGGATGATTTAAACCAGGGAGGATTGGAAGGGCAGATTTATGGCCTTTACAGCAACCTTAGAAATAGCGCAGGATTTACTACCATTCCATGGTTGGCCATGAATGATTTCCGATCAGATGATTCCGAAAAAGGGAGTGATCCATCTGATGGAGCCGAATGGGTGGCCCCCTTCGATCATTATAATTATGTAAAAGATCTGTGGGCATCCAATGTATATTGGGATGATCATTATAGCTTAATTAACCTGGCTAACACAGCTATTCAAACTGCCGATTCTTTGAAGCTAACTGATGACCCATCTTTAATAAATGTTGCTGAAGCAAAATTTTTAAGAGCATATGCCTATTTTGATTTAGCAAGAACCTATGGTGATGTACCTAAAATTGATTTCAGGGTTTATACTGCTTCGCAGGCTAATGTTGCAAAGTCGCCCGTTAGTGCTATTTACGATTTAATATATGCAGATTTACAATTTGCAGCGGCTCATTTACCCATTGTTTGGGGAACTCAATATCCTGGCAGGTTAACGAGTGGTGCAGCAAAAACACTGGAGGCAAAAGCGCATTTGTTTAAACGTGAGCATTCAGCTGCCTTAGGGCTTTGTAACCAGGTAATAGCAACTAAAGCAGCTTCTGGTTACGATTTGTATAGTAGCTATTACGGGATTTTTAAAGATGCCGGCGAAAATTGCAGTGAATCTATCTTTGAAATACAGGCTTATGTTAGCCCTAATGGTGCCATTGACAATGGATGCACTTTTGCCACTACACAGGGCGTAAGAGCCTCTACAGCAAGCGGATGGAATTTAGGCTGGGGCTGGAATACACCAACCGATAGTCTTGTAGCAGCGTACGAACCAGGTGATGTAAGAAAAGGCGCTACCATTTTATTTTCTGGTAAGTCAGATGATCCTTCAACCGGCGGTTATGGCAGGGTATTGCCTAATTCTACTTTCGATATACCGGCAGGTGCTTTACCAAGAAAATACTGGAATAAGAAAGTTTATGCCGATCCTGCTTACAGGGCTTCTACAGGACACTCTGATAACCCTAACTGGATAAACAAAAGAATACTCCGCTATGCGGATGTGATTTTAATGGCCGCAGAATGTTTAAATGAAACAGGAACCAGTGCCGAAAATGGAGCTGCTGTAGCGAAATTGGTAAACATGGTGCGCAAAAGAGCTGGATTAGGAGATGTAACGTTTACTGACCAGGCAACGATGAGAAATATTATTAAGCATGAAAGAAGAGTAGAGTTTGGTGTAGAAGGCGAACGCTTTTTTGACCTGGTAAGATGGGGTGATGCCAACAACGTTTTAGGGTCATTAGGCTATACTAACAGGTGCAGATTTTATCCTATTCCTCAGCCTACAATAGATAAGTCGGGCGGTGTACTTATTCAAAATCCGGAGTGGTAGTGAAATAGTTTTAAATCTTTTTTAAAAAAAATTAAATTAAAAAAAATGACAAACAATATTTTTAGAAAAGCAATCTGGGTTATTGCATTTTCTTTTGTTTTATTCAGTTGCCAAAAAATTTCCCGACCTGCATTGGGAGATTTTCCAAAAGATCAGGATCCCAGTTTTCCTTTGTATCCGGGTGGGCCATTAAAATTTTATGTTGCTTTTGATGGCACCACAGACAAACCATTAATGAATGCTGTAGATAGTATCAGGGCAACTTTTCCATCCGATAATCCGTTCGTTTCAGTAGATGGTGTAAATGGAAAAGCTGTTAAGGCAGATGGCAAAAAGGCAATAAAATTCCCATCTGCAAATGATTTTAACGGAGTAACAAGCTGTACAATATCAATGTGGGTAAATAACAATGCAAACCCAAACACAGAGCTTTATTTTTCTTTGGTTAGTAAGGATTACTGGCATGGAAGCGCCGCCTTTTTACTGATAGAACATGCCGCAACAGTTGGTGTTTGTACCTTTAAGTTTGCATTGGCTGATCATTGGGTAGAGTTTAATGATAACTTTAATAAACCACTGCTTGATGGCAATTGGCACCATTTGGCATTTGTTTATGATGAAACTTCTTCTCATCTAACAATTTATTATGATGGACAGCCGGTTCCAACGCCAGGAACTTCAGCTGATTTTAAAGCTAATGGTGCACCGCTCGGTAAGCTTGACTTGAAAAATGCAACAAATTTAGTTTTAGGTGGCTGGAATAAGCATGCCGGTTTGGAAGGCCCTACCGATGCCTGGATTAATGGATTTTCCGGTAAAATGGATCAGTTTCGATTATATGGAAAAGTTTTAACTCCATCACAAATAATGGCATTATACAATAGTAAATTATAGGGTTATACTTTTTTCCTTTGCAATAGCTGTATTTTAAAAAAGGGCTGAACATTTTGTGTCAGCCCTTTACTTTTAAACAACATGTACTTTTTTTATGCCAACTTATATTGCTTACCGAAACGTATTGACATTATCAGTTTTGACTGTTGTATTATTTTTCTCCTGCAAAAGCAAGCCATCCTTATTTACGCAGGTTTCTCCTTCACAAACAAAAATCAATTTTGCCAATAACCTGGAAAAGAAGAAGGATTTAAGCATACTCTATTACCTCTATTATTATAATGGTGGTGGTGTTGCCATCGGCGATATTAATAACGATGGCCTTCCGGATATTTATTTTACAGCAAACAGTAAAGGCAATAATAAATTATACCTTAACAAAGGTAATTTTCAATTTGAAGATATCACCAACAAGGCTGGCGTAAAAGGAATAAGCGATTGGTGTACAGGCGCAACCATGGCAGATGTAAATGCTGATGGATTGCTGGACATCTATGTTTCTACAGTAAATAATAAATATGGGTTAACCGGCCACAACGAATTATACATCAATAATGGCAATGGAACCTTTACAGAAAAATCGGCGCAATACGGTTTAAACACTGCCTGCTTTACAACCCAAACGGCATTTTTTGATTATGATCATGATGGGGATCTGGATTGTTATATTCTCAATCAATCGCACCATCCACATGCCAATATTGTAGATACCAGTAATAGAAATAAATACGATACACTTTCCGGCGACAGGCTTTACCGCAATGATATAAGTACTACCGGCAAGTTTACAGAGGTATCTGCCCAGGCAGGAATCTACCAGAGCAATTTGGGCTATGGGTTGGGGTTAGCAGTAGCAGATATTAATAATGATGGCTGGGATGATATTTATATCGGCAACGATTTTCATGAAAACGATTACTACTACGTTAATCAAAAAAATGGCACGTTTAAAGAAGAAGGCGCTAAACATTTTAAACACTACAGCCGGTTTAGTATGGGCAACGATATTGCCGATTATAATAACGATGGACAACTGGATTTAATTACTGTTGATATGTTGCCGCCAGATGAAAAAGTTTTGAAAACTTATGGTAGTGATGAAAATCCGGATATTTATAAAGTAAAACTGGAGCTAAACGGATTTCAAAATCAATATTCAAAAAATTGTTTGCAACAGAATAATGGTAATGGCATTAGCTTTAGTGAAACTTCTTTACAAAGTGGCGTATCTGCAACAGATTGGAGCTGGTGTCCTTTATTTGCCGATTTTGATAATGACGGCAACAAAGATCTTTTTATTTCGAGCGGCATTGTAAAGCGACCGGTAGATTTGGATTATGTTCGTTTTGTTTCGGATCTGCAGGCAAAAAAGGGATTGAATGAAACAAATAAATTTGATGATGTTGCTATTGACGCTATGCCAGATGGAAGTTCTCACCCATTTTTATTTTCAGGCGATGGAAAAAATTCGTTTAAAGATGTGAGCGATGAATGGGGAACTGGTAAAATGAAGGGCTATTTTAACGGTGCTGCGTACGCAGATCTGGATAACGATGGTAGGCTGGATTTGGTAATTAATCCATTGAATGCTACAGCTGTGATATTAAAAAATAATGCGCCTGCAAAAAACTATATTTCTATTTCCTTTAAGGGAGACAAAAGCAACACTTTTGGAATTGGGGCAAAGGCATATGTTTTTCAAAAGGGTAAGCTGCAATACCAGGAGCTAATGCTTACCCGTGGTTTTGAATCCTCTTCCGATACCCGTTTGCACGTGGGTTTAAATAACGATCCGGTTATTGACAGTATATTAATCATCTGGCCCGATCAGCAGTTTCAATTACTAAAAAAACCTACGCCCAACCAACAGCTGGTAATACATAAAAAAGATGCCGCCGGCGTATTTAATTATACTTCATTTTTTAATCAAACCATTCCTGCTTTTACAGATATCAGTAAAGAAATAAACAGCAATTGGAAACATCATGAAAATGACTTTGTTGATTTTAATAAGCAATATCTTATCCCCCACGAAGAATCCACACGGGGCCCCAAAATTGCAGTGGCTGATATCAATAAAGATGGTCTCGATGACATATTTGTCTGTGGTGCCAAAGGGCAACCCGGAACTTTAATGGTACAAAATTCCACCGGTGGTTTTACAGTTTTAGATTCAGCAGTATTTAATAAAGATGCCGCCAGCGAAGAAGTAGATGCTGTTTTTTTCGATGCTAATAATGACAGCTATCCTGATTTATATGTAGTAAGTGGAGGCAACGAATATACAGATGGAAATCCTTTACTGGCCGACAAATTGTATATAAATGATGGTAAAGGAAATTTTTCATTAAGCGTAAATACCCTACCCAAAATATTTACCAATAAATCCTGCGTTGCAGTTGCAGATATTGATAAAGATGGAGATAACGATTTGTTCATCGGCACATTGGCCAATGCACAGGCCTATGGTTTGCCACAAACATCTTACCTTTTATTAAATGATGGCAAAGGAAACTTTACAATTGCCGGCGCTGGTACCATTGCATTAAAGAATATTGGAATAGTTACAACCGCTTCTTTTACAGATATTAATAAAGATGGCTGGCAAGATTTGGTTGTAGCAGGCGAATGGATGCCTATCAAAATTTATCTTAACAACAAGGGAACTTTTAGTTTAGCAGATATTCCACAATCAACAGGCCTATGGCAAACGGTATATACTACTGATGTAAACGGGGATGGTTTTGTTGATATTCTTGCGGGCAACTGGGGACAAAATTCAAAATTATATGCTGGCAAAAACGGCCCCTTAAAGTTGTATGTAAAAGACTTTGATAACAATGGATCGGTAGAGCAGATAATGTGTTATACCATTGACGGTAAAGAATATACTTTTTTAGCAAAAGATGAACTGGAAAGACCATTGCCCGTGTTAAAAAAAGCTTATCTCACCTACAGCGAAGTAGCAGGTAAAGATGTAAAATACATGTTTTATGATCTTTTCAAAGACTATACAGAATTAAAAGCCGAAGTGTTAAGTTCCAGTTGTTTTATAAATGATGGTAAAGGTAATTTTAGCCGGACAGATTTGCCTGCAGCTTTGCAACTGGCACCAGTATTCTCATTTGCCGCCATCAACAATAATACAAGTTATATGGCCGCCGGAAATTTTTACGGCGTAATGCCTTACGAAGGCCGATACGATGCATTGTATCCAACAACATTTGGCCAAAACACAAAAAAATCTGCCTTTGATATTCAGGGTATTTTGCCTACTATCGATGGCGAGGCAAGAGATATGAAATGGATAAACTATGCCGGAAATCAAAAAATATTGGTGATGGCAATTAATAACAATCAACTCATTTTTTTAAAGTCCAATAAATGATACAGATAAAATATTTCAGGATAAGTTATGTATTGATTTGTTGCACCATGCTGGTAGCTTG
>JAYTTM010001163.1:0-3055 GCA_043745055.1 Chitinophagaceae bacterium
TCCAAAAGAAAAACATTCTATTTATCTAATAAAATATTGCTCCGTAGTACGCAACGTCCCTGGCCAACACTCAGGCTCGGCAGGAGACGTTGCTGGGAAGGAAGATAATTGCAACCAGCTTCATGTAATTTGTAATTAATACTTCTGCCTTCTAAATAATCAACTGCTTTCTTAGTTAGTGGCAATGCCTTGGTAAAATATTTAAACAGCTTGGATAGTACTGCAATCTTTTCTAATGGTTCAACTTCTATAAAAAGTTTTGCTGCTTCCGGTTGTTGTGTTGTTGTTGGATTACCATTTATTAAACTGGCTGCTTTTATTAGTGCTTCATGTTTGTTGCAGTTTTCTTTGAGTTCTATAAATTGTATTTGGTCGCCTGTGCCAGCTTTGCAGTTGCTGCTAAAACAACAGTAGGTATTTGTCTTTGGATAAATCTGTAGGCTGGGGTTTTTGTCCGGGTGGAAGGGGCAAACTAATCTTTGGTTTTTGTCAGGCTTTAAACCGTAGTGCTGCAACACATGGTTAATACTTAGCTGCTGCTTGATGTCCTTTAATTCCATGTGGATAAATTTTGTTTTTGCGTATTATAAGCCACAAACATAAACAATCATACCTTTAGCCAATGCAACTATACTATTATTTTATGCACATTAGTACCGTACATTTGGGGATACTTCAAACTTTAATACCATCTGAGTATGAAAATAGGTGACAGAATAGGACAACTGCGTAAAGAAAAAAGCATGAGCCAGACAGACCTGGCCGCTGCCGTAAAAGCTTCAAGAGAAGCCATCAGCAAGTATGAACGCAATGAAGCGGTGCCTTCGGTAGAAGTGGCTTCTAAAATTGCAGAAGTCTTTCAAGTAACTATTGATTACCTCATTGGCAAAGACCATAACATGGCCGTAGATAAAAAAACTTTAAAACGGATGCAGGATATTGATAAGCTGGACGACAACACCAAGGATAAACTTTTTTTTCTTATTGATAATGTGGTGCAGAATTCTAAAGCTAAAAAAGCGTTCGCTTCATAAAATATTAAAGCCCCTCACGGGGCTTTGTTGTTAAGTGTATTTTGTATCCAAATATTCAGGATTGCCTGTTTGTTTAATACATTATTTCAGAGTAAAACTCTCGCCTTACAATGCTATCTTTTTCAAGAACTCTATTCCCCAATTCAAAACCTTTATTAAAACGAACTTCTAAAAAATTAACATGTACAATAGCTTTTCCTTTTATACTATCCTTCTTCACTATTGATTCTGCTAATTCACCTGTACTATTAAGTTTAAACTTTAGATGGATAACAGATTCGTCCTTTGGGAAATCCATTTCAATTTTTTCATATTTTATTGTTTCCTTACCTCTTTTAACCGGCACTTTTTTATAAAAAATATCATTAACTATTAAATCAATATTGATAGAGTCGTTAACATTGCTTGAATTCTCTACAAGGATTTCTATTTGCTTAGTTTTTGATTTACAACCTATAAGTAAAAGCACAAACAAACTAAGAAAAACAATGCAACAGTATAGAATGAGTTTGTTAGTCATTGGTAAGAGTTTTAGGCATCTTTTGACCACTCTTAATATTTTTATAATAAGGAGCTGTGTTAGTAGATGTGTTGTAAAACCAATTGTTTGTACTTATTATACTGCGCTCAGAATTTGCGCCTTGATTAAGTCTTCCTTTCTTGGCATCATCAACTATATAAAGAAGTTGCCACGGCTGAAATCTACTTCTTTCTTTATCATAGCTCATCCAATTTCCTGTCCCATTTTTTTCATGACCCAAACCAAAGTTATGTCCGAGTTCATGGATAGAAGCGTTGACCATCCAGCCTATATTAGAAGAATTTTGAACGTATGATATTTTACCATTCATAGCGCCAAGGCCTCCTGCGCCTCCACCCCCTAAAGCTGGGTCCGCATTTCCGGTTACATCATCTACAATTGCTATTAAATGGTCTGATGAACTAACATCGTCCATACTTTCTGCAACACTAAAATTTACATCAAAATTTATTGAAACACTCTCCCCATTGCCAAGGTCTGTATTTGTTCCTAAGCCGCTTCCCTGACGGTTAAGCTCTGATACATATTCACCTAATCCACTCCTTGCTCTGCTACACCCACCACCACCAGTTTTAACTCCAGCTAAATCAATTACTTTACCTGTTACATGTACTGTATGCGTTGTGTTGTGTCCAGTAACTTTTCCTTGCTTATTTTTAATATCTTCTACAGTAGTTGTCACCCAAATACTATCTCCATTGACATCAATATTTTTAATTGGGTCATTTGCTGCATATTGATATGGAGATAATGAAGCGTATTGCTCAGCAAATCTATCTTGTGTAAAAAATCTTCCTATTTGTGCGTCATACATCCTTGCACCATAATCTGCCCACTCTAAACCTGAACCATCACTAAATTCTTTTGATTGTAATTCTTTGCCGTTGTACTTGTATTTATTCTCTAATTTCCCAGCTGCCTTTGAAGATATACCGGCCATAGTGAGGCCAAACGGATAATAACTACCGCACCATTTTAGCCACTCTTCAAAAATCTTCCCCAACTCCTGCAGCCAATCAAAGAACTTTTTTCTACCACCTAAAACTAACGGATTTTTTCTTTTCAATTGAAAGAAAAAAATTCTACACTACTGTTAAGGTTGAAGGCTCTTACAGCAGCGCAAAAAATATAAATGATTGCCCTGCATAAAATTTAAAGTTGAAGACATCTTACGGGCAATCGTTTATGTTTTTTGTGCAAGGCAAAGCCGCCGGCATTCCCTTCAAAGTAGCAGGAACTTGCGGCGGCTGCGGCAGTCTTTTAATCTACTATCCTTTTAAAAAATAAAATTCATCAACCTTACTGCCGGTAGGCTTTGCTGTTGACTGAACGGAGTGAGACAGCATAAAAAAAGAAAGTGCTTGCACACCGCCTGGGGAAGCGTTGGCTGTCTTTGGGCACGGCTGCAATAAAAAAAATAATTAGCATGGCTGCTTGGTGGAGCATTATTTTTTTTATTGCTTGCGGTGTTGGCTATTTA
>JAYTTM010001164.1:0-3045 GCA_043745055.1 Chitinophagaceae bacterium
TCATTGCTGAACGGCTTTGTATAAAAATTTATTGGTTGTTTATTTTTTTGCAGATGCCAAAGCGGGCTTCACTTCAACCTTATCACTACTGATAATTTCTGCTTCTCCCAATGGTTTGTCTTTTGCAAAATCAACCAGTATTGGTGCCGCAACAAAGATAGAAGAGTAAGTACCGGTAACAACACCAATCAACATAGCGAATGCAAAACCTCTTGTAACCTCACCACCAAAGATGAAAAGGATCAGGATGGTTAAGAACACCGTTAGTGATGTCATAATCGTTCTGCTCAATGTATCATTAATGGCCCTGTTTATGATATTTCCTTTCTCACTTGCCTTACTTCCTTTACTGTATTCCCTGATACGGTCAAATACAATTACGGTATCATTCATACTAAAACCGATTACGGTAAGCACAGCAGCAATAAAGTGCTGGTCAATTTCCAGCGGAAATGGCACAATGTTTTTGAAGAAAGAGAATACGGCTAACGTAACAAATACGTCATGCAATAATGCAACAATAGTACCGAATGAATACCTCCAATCTCTAAAACGGATAAGGATGTAAATAAAGATAATTAAGATGGCAAAGATGGTTGCTTTGATGGCACCTTTCTTTAAATCGGATGAAATAGTTGGTTGTACTGTTTGTGAGCTCTGTATATTGTTTCTTGCAAAATCTTCGTACGTAACATTCGGCAACACTTTTTTTAACCCTTCATACAATTTCTGTTGCACTTTTGCATCTGCATTATCTAACCCAATCAGGTAAGAAGTAGTAATGTTCAGGTGCTTGTTGTCTCCTACAGTTTTGATTACCGGAAAATCGCCTTCAAATGATTTTTTAAGATCATCCTGTACATCTGAATTTGATACACTTTGGTCAAACTTAACTGTATAACTACGTCCTCCTTTAAATTCCACCCCTTCATGAAATCCATTAAAATAAGATCCAATACCCAACAGCGCCACTACAATAGAAATGCCGTAAGCAACTTTTCTGTATTCAATAAATTTAAAATTGGCATGTTTAAAAATTCGTTTAGAAATTGGTGTGAAATAATTAAAGTGACGGTTTTTATTAGTCCAGAAATCAGTAATTAACCTTGATACAAGAATACCGCAAAATAAACTTAAAGAAATACCCAGCATTTGAGTTGTTGCAAAACCTAAAACCGGGCCTAAACCAAATATAAACAAAATTGCCGCCGTTAAAAATGTTGTAACGTGTGCGTCTATTACCGGTGCTAATGAACGCTTGTAGCCGTCGTTTACAGCAGCCTGGTATGATTTGCCTTTGGTGAGCTCTTCTTTAATTCTTTCAAAAATAATTACGTTGGTATCCACGGCTAAACCTACCGTTAAAACCAAACCTGCAATACCGGCAGCAGTCAACGTAAAGCCCATGGCAATTAACACACCTACTGTAAATAAGATGTTTAAGATTAAAGAAATGTTAGCAACCCAACCGCCGGAATTGTAATAAACCAACATCAGCGCAAATATTACTAAAAACGAAATGCCAAATGCCATTACACCGCCATTTACAGCTTCTTTACCCAAGGTAGGCCCAACTACCTGTTCAGCAACTATTTTTGCCGGCGCATTGGTTTTACCTGATTTTAAAATATTGGCTAAATCCTGTGCCTGTTCAATAGTAAAACTTCCGCTTATTTCTGAGCTGCCACCTTCAATGGGACCGTTTACATTTGGCGCTGAATAAACCACATCATCCAAAGCAATAGCGATGGGTCGGTTGGTATTATCCGTAGTCATTTTAGCCCAGATTTTTGATCCAAGCGTTGTCATTTGCATTTTAATAGAGGGGCGTCCTTTATCATCATAACCCTGACTTGATTCTTCTACACCTTCGCCTTCTAATTTAGCCTTATCTGTACCAGGCAATGTTTTTACAGCATATAATGGATAATAACGCTGGCCTGTTTTTTCAACTTTTTCTTCTACACCCAACAGAAATTTTACATCTGCAGGAAAACTGTTTTTAACCACATCCAAATTCATATAACTGTTGAATGTACCGGTATCTTTCAGCATAATACTGCCAATGGCAGCAGAGAAAAATTGTTTACCGTTCTTATCCTGTTGAGGGCTGATAGGGTTGATTGTTTGCAGGAATACATTTTTGTTGGCAGATAATTTAGTAGTATCTGCACCGCTCATGTAAGCAGTTACTGCCTTATCAGCACTTTCTAAAGCATTGGATAATTCACCAATATTATAAACTTCCCAAAATTGAAGATTGGCACTTGCCTGTAAATATTTTCTTACTCTTTCTTTATCTGTAACACCAGCCAGTTCTACGTTAATGATTCCTTTATTTTCATCCAGGTTAATATTGGGTTGGGCAACACCAAACTTATCAATACGCTTTAATAAAATTTTGTAAGTTTCGTTAATAGCACCTTTGGCAACTATTCTTATTTGATCAATAGTTTTGTCATCACTGTCAGTTACTTTTATTTGTTTGCCTGCACCACCAAACAAAGAGGCCAGGGTTACATTTGGATTTTGTTGTGTAAATGCGTTGCGGAATAAACCAATGTAATCTGCATTGTTATTTACTTTTTGTGCATTGGCCGTTTGAATGGCTTTAAGTAAAGCAGGATCTTTTGGATTGTTACTCATGGACTTAAGTAATCCTTCGAGGCTTACATCCATCGTTACACTCATACCACCTTGCAAATCAAGACCAAGATTGAGTTCGTTTTCTTTACATTTTTGGTATGAGCTGCCAATTACAGGATAAATACTTTTATCCCTTGTGCTGTCAAGGATGTGCTGCATCCGGCTTTTTACCATCAACTCATATTGCTCCCCCTTGGTATTTATACCAGGACTTTGGGATTTTACAATCCTTTCTGCCTGGGTTTTTACCTTACCCTCGTAGCTGCGTACAACGAATGTGTACGATATTTCCCAAATTGAAATTAGAATTAACGCAATGGCAAAAAACCAAACTAAACCTTTCAGTTTCATAATCAGTAGCTTATTTTATAAAATTTTTTTAGAAGTTGGCAAAGATAG
>JAYTTM010001165.1:0-3039 GCA_043745055.1 Chitinophagaceae bacterium
CCAACGCCATACATAAAGGGCCTTCCCATAAAAGTAAAGTCTGCACCCGAGGCAAGGCACCTTGCAATATCTGGCCCGGAACGCAGCCCGCTATCAACCATAATTTTTATCTGGGTACCAAATTTATCCGCTAAATTTTTCAATGGCTTTATAGATGATTCGCCAGCATCAATTTGCCTGCCGCCATGATTGGAAACAATGATTCCATCAATGCCAAGACTGATGGCCATCCGGGTATCTTCTTCACTCACCACGCCTTTTAAAACCAATGGACCTTTCCATATTTCACGAATGGGTTTAATTTTATCCATATCAATACGGCCGGTAAAGGTCTGGTTCATAAACTGTCCAAGTCCGCTCATATCCAGGTTCCGAGGCATGTAAGGTTTTAATGTTGCAAACCCCGGGATTCCTGCAATTAATGTTTCAATGGCCCATTTCGGTTTAGTGATTACCTGCAGTATATTATTTAAAGACATTTTAGGAGGCATGGCCAAACCGTTTTTTATATCCTTTGGCCTAAAACCAAATGAAGGCACATCTACCAACAGCACCAGCACCGGGCATTGTGCCGCCGCCGCTCTTTTTATAATGTCATCTCTTAATTCATTTTTTGTAGGGTGATACAACTGAAACCAGGCCCTGCCTTCACTCAATTCTGCAATGCGTTCAATACTGCTGGTAGATACGGTGCTTAGTATGTAGGGGATGTTGTGTTGTAAAGCAGCCTTTGCCAAAATTTCAGGCGAGTTGGGCCAAATTAAACCCTGTAAGCCGATGGGTGATATGCCGAATGGTGCATCGTAATTATGACCAAATAAGTTTACACTCATATTATGGCCGGTATATTTTTTTAAATATTGCGGCCTTAAAACCACCTCCTGCAAATCAGTGATATTTCTTTTCAGATTCACATCATCATTGCAGCCACCCTCTAGGTATTCAAAGGCAAATTGAGGGATTCGCTTTTTGGCTTTTATTTGCAAATCCCTGATGGAGGGATATTGAGGATTGTAACTTAGGCTGCTTTTTTTTTCTTTCATACCTATCTGTTTTTAAGCAATATTTTATAATTCAACCATTGCCTTACTAACGCCATTTGAGGGATTTAACCAACTTATAAAATTATCTTTTACCTGATCAAATTTTACCCGGTGAGTTATGTAATTTGTTGGGCTTACTAAGCCTTTCTTCATACAGGAAATCACAAGGTTAAAATCTTCTCTGGTTGCATTGCGGCTACTCATTAAAGTAGCTTCTCGTTTATGAAATTCCGGGTGGTTAAAACTTATATCACCTTTTTGTAACCCCACCAAAATATACCTGGCACCATGCGCCAGGTATTGAAATGCTGTATTGATTGCTGTCAAACTTCCAGTGGCATCAATTACAACGTTGGGCATATCGTTGTTGGTAATTTCTTTAAGTTTCTCTACAACATTTTCTGTAGCAGGGTTTATTGTATAATTAATATTCAATTGCGTTTTGCAGAAGTTTAGCCTGCGTTCATTTATATCCATTGCAATTACTTTGGCACCGGCTATCCGTGCAAATTCCATAGTGCCCAAACCAATTGGACCAGCACCGACTACCAGTACAAATTCATCTTTGGTAACCGCTGCTCTTTTTATACCATGTGCGCCAATGGCTAAAGGCTCTACCAATGCCAGCGCATCAAAACTCAACCCATTGCCATGCACCAATGAATAATCGGGAACAGAAAAATATTCACACATTCCGCCATCGGTATGCACACCGCATACCTCAATACGTACACAGCAGTTTGGCTTACCCGTTCTGCAGGCAATACATTTGCCGCAATTAAAATATGGAATGATGGTTACAGATTCTCCATTTGTGAAACCTTCTGCTGCTGTATCTGCAATGGTAGCTGCAATTTCATGACCCAGTATCCTGGGATATTTAAAGAACGGCTGCGTGCCTTCAAAAGCATGAAGATCTGTGCCACAAATTCCAATGCGTTCAATTTTAAGTAAGGTCTTTCCCTCGGCTGCAACGGGCATTGCTATTTCCTGGTATTCAAAAGAACCTGGTTGTATGCAGTGTAATGATTTCATTCAATTTATTTCTTAAAAAAATCTATATTATCCAATAATCCTTTACTCACCATTGCATCCCAAAAACCGGCAGGCATTTGTTTGGTTGCCATGTCAATATTTGTTTTTATTTTTTCCGGATGCGTAGTACTCAATGCCACACTGCTGATGCCAGGAATATTAAATCCGAAATTAAAACAGGCTTCTGCCGGTTGCACTACAAATAATGCACACAATGCAAAAAAATCAGTTCTCCATTTATACAAAGCTTTTCCTTCTGCTGTTGCCGCATCTACCAACACATAATTGTAATAATCCCTGCCTACTAAAAAGCCACCATTAAATACAGCAGAGTTAATAATTACGGTTCCGGATTTATCCAGTTCTTTTACAAAATCAAGTAATGCTGTTGGATGAGATTTTACAGAAAGACTGTTGGCAATCATTACCCAATCTAGTTTTATATCTCTCGAAATGCGTTCTATAGAACGCCAGTTTTTTGCGCCAACTCCTATCGAGATAACCTTTCCTTGTTGTTTCAATTCTTTCAATGCCTCATAAGCTTCCAAAATATCATTGTACCGTTTTGCATCATCTTTAGCATCGGTGGCCGCTGCTAAATATTCATCAGGATCGTGTATGGAAGCCATTTGAGAAGTATAATCTCCCAACAACTCATTGCCTTGTTCAAAGCATTCCAGAATGCCTTTGTAACTTATTTTTTGTACCGCATCATTTTTTAAATCCCGCCAAATACCTTTTTCAAATGTGGGCTCAGCAGTTTTTAATGCTGTTTGATACCAACCTAATTTATTGCTGATGATTACGCCTGTTGTTGAAACGTTCAACATTTTTAAACATTTACCCAATACCTCCAAAGCTAGGCCTGCACCATATTTACCAGCAGTATCAAATATGGGTGTACCAGGTGCATGGATTACTGATTGTCTGATTATTTCCAGCTTGGTTTCAAATGGAACGG
>JAYTTM010001166.1:0-3034 GCA_043745055.1 Chitinophagaceae bacterium
GCTCAGGAAAAAACAATTCAAACCGATCCAGATTGGTTACCTGCCTATCTACTTCTACCTGGCTAAAATCGGGGTTTACTGTAAGATCTAAATTTAGAGAGGATGTTACAGCTATTTTTGCATCAACACCTAACTGGTTTTTATACGCTGATTTTTTATTCTTTTCATAATCCTTTGCTATCCCACCCAATATATACGGAATGAGAGAAATGTTACCTGAAGCTTCCGGGGGTGCAGCATCCCAAAGCAGTGTGCCAGTATATGCCAGCGAAGCAGTGGGAAATTGCCGTGGAACCGGCGCCCAGGCTGATTTTTCTGCTGCAGTAATATCCAGCCTGCTAAAGTTGACTCCCCATTGTTTTATCCCTTTTTTATAACGTATAGATTTAAAAGGAATAGCAGCTTCAAATATCCATTTGTCTGGATAATTTTTTACTACTGATACCCACTTATTATCCCAGTTAAGATCAGCCGTTCCACCACTGTGTAAAGTGCCATCCCATTGGGCGCCTGCAGCATTGGCGCCAAAAGTAAAGCCATTGGTAAGGTCATCAAATGGATCGAGGAAGAAAATAAAATTATCATTTTTACCAAAACTAAAATCTCTTCTCAACGATTCTACTTTGTATGGCCCCGGTTTGGAAAGAAAGCAGACCGCAATGATGTAGATGTTGTTATCATCGTAGGTCATGTGCACTTCAGTTTTTACGTTGGCCCTACTTGTATCCATAGGAAAAACCATAAAGAAATTATTGGCTGCAGCAGTCTCTTTCCATTCATTTTCCCCCATCATCCCATCAACATTTATGGGTGCTGTTGCTTTGTGTATAGGCAATTGAAAACCACTGTTCTTTTTTTGAGCAGCAGCAAAAAAAGGCAACGCAAAAACCATGTATAAAAAGTATCTCAACAAAACAGTTTTTAATAGCATTAATAATGGCCTGCAAGGTAAGTGTTGTTGTTAAAATATTATTCTTTAATGGCAGATAGTAGAATATTGGCTGGAGAAAATTATTGTTAAAAAAATTAAAACTCAGGCATCAATGTTATGATAAGTGCCTGAGTTTAAATTTACATTTAAGCGTTTACTCAGCCCTGTTTTATTTTATCCAAATAGCTCCTACCCCGGTATCCCACAATAATTTATTAAGGGCTGGTATATTGTTATTCAATATCTCATCTCCCCTGCTTTTCAATGTCAGCCATTGGCCATTTAATTCTTTCAGTAAATCCAATGAAGGCTGGTTCACTTTCGGGATATCACTCTCGGTTTGATTTAGCAGGAACAAATAATTGTTGGTAAATTTATTGGGGAAATTCTCTGCATCATCATATGCCTTTGATTTCCGTTGAACCATATCATCATCCCATGCTTTCATTTTTTTCACCAGCTCCAGTCCTGCGGTTCTCAGGTTATTGTATTTGTTATCTGCAGGCAGCGATGTAATCAGCAATGCCAACTGTTCTCGTTTAGCATTCATGCTGTTTACCATCTGGTGCATAGTGGTTACTGCAGTTTCCATTCCATACATTAGCATATTATACTCCTTATAAGTTGCGGCTGTTGTGCTGGTATATAATGGGTTTGGTAAAATTTCAGCATCTGTAATAGCATTTTTTTCACCCATCTTTAAAGTGATTGTGTATTTACCAGGAGAAGCTTTGTGCCCCTTGTAGCTAGATTCAATATCTATTTCAGGCACACCGGGTATGCTGGCATAGCGCATATCCCATACCATACGGTTTAGGCCCTTTATTTTTGAAAGAACAGGTTCTGCTGGCGGACCCCCAATGTACTTTTTAAAGGTACTATCGGCTTTTGAACTAAACGTACGAACAAGATTTCCTTCTACATCTTTTATTTCCATTGTGATGGTTACAGATGAATCTTTTATTTGGGGCAACTGGTAATAAATAACCACGCCAGTTGATGGATTTACGCCACGGAATTTATCAAGCCCTTTAAATTCTTCCTTATTTTCATCGAGTTCACTGGACCCATTAACGAGGTATGCAGGTGAAGGTTGATAAACAGAGAATCCAGTAACAGCTGTTTTATACTGCCGTAGTAAACTTACATCATCCAAAATCCAAAAAGATCTTCCGGAAGTGGCAGCAATTAAATTACCCTTATGAATCCGCAGGTCTGTAACAGGAGCAATCGGCAAATTCAATTGAAACGGAGACCAGTCTTTTCCGCCATTCCAGGAAATGTACAATCCGGTTTCAGTTCCTGCAAATAATAAATCTTTTCTGGTATCATCTTCTCTAACTACTCTGGTAAATGCGCCTGCCGGAATGCCATTGGAAATATTAGTCCATGTTTTTCCATAGTTGGTGGTTTTATATAAACCAGGTGTATGATCATTGAATTTATATCTTGTAGTGGCAATATATGCAGTTGCTTTATCAAATGGAGAAACTTCAATGGCGTTGATTAAACATTCCTGCAAACCGGCAGGTGTAATATTTTGCCAGTGTGCTCCGCCATCTTTAGTAATGTTCACATAACCATCATCGCTACCAGTATAGATTACTCCTTTTTCAAGTGGTGATTCCAAAACATAACTAAGCGTACCATAATTTTCTCCCCCTACTCCTTCGTTGGTAAATGGCACGCCAGCCTTGCCTTGTTTTTCCTTTTCATTTCGGGTAAGATCAGGAGAAATCTCAGACCATGTTTTACCCATATCAGTTGTTTTTAATAAAAATTGTGCACCATGATAAAAAGTATTAGGGTCATATTTACTGCAGATGATGGGCGCATTCCAGGTAAACCGGTATTTCATATCTTTTGCATCACGAGCCTGGTATTGAATGGGTGCCTCCATAATATTTGTTGATGCATTTGCCTTACTATCCAGCACATCAATAGTACCAGCATAACTTCCTCCCATTACATACTGCGGATCATCGGGGTTAAAAGCCAGGAAAGCACTTTCGCCTCCGGCAGAAGAAGTCCAGTTGGAAGTACTGATACCTCCACTGCCCAGGGCCCTGCTGGAAATTTTTACCGAACTGTTGTCTTGCTGTC
>JAYTTM010001167.1:0-11274 GCA_043745055.1 Chitinophagaceae bacterium
AATCATTGAAGATGGCTGCATGATTTCCTTCTTTAGATAGTTGCTCTATCCTGTTGTGCGGACAAAAATCGCCGGTGAATAAAATTTTTATTTCTTCCAATTTTTTTTACTTATTTGTTAGCAAATCTCCCAACTGATCAGTTGACATAAATTCCACCTCCGGCCATTTTTTTTGAATGGCGGTAAGCAGTTGTTTTAATAATATGAGATTAGCCGTCCTGTTATTTTCATCTAAATAACCAATATAGTTCAACCTGTGTGAACTAATAATGGCAGGCTTGTTCCATCTAAATGCAATTTCAATCTGTTGCAAACATCTGGAAACAGCATCAAGTTGAGGATGTAAAGTCGGTTCAAAAATACAGTTCCGTATCAAAAATAATAAGCCATCTTTTGTTGGCTGCCCCATATAATGGTATTTTTTTTTGTACTTATTTTCAATCAATGGAGGTATTAACTGTACAATGTTTCCCTGTATATATCGTACCCCGTTTGCTTTCATTACCGGCTCCATACCGGGATGCCAGGTATAGCATGGGGCAATAAATGATTTGGAAGGATAACCCATTAATTGCTGAAATAGCTGTAGTCCATCTTCCAGTATGTTGTTTAATCCCTTCAGTTCATTGATATCATCAAAATCAAACGCCTCCATAAAACTGTAATCGGTAGTACCTTCTCCGGAAAAGGTTGTTTGTTGATCGAAACAAAATAATGCCTCTTTATCCCCAGACTTTAATCTGTGCATCCACCTGTTTATATGAAGATGTTCTCTGCCATGGCATTGAGGTACAAATACTTTATGATGGAGTCCTTCTTTCCACATGTCAACTACTTTACTATGTGCAGGATACCTTTTAATGGTATCAGTTACTAATTGATAGCTGTATTTTTTAAACGCTGCTTCTTTAATTTTTTCAAAATCTGGATTGGCTACAATGCAATTAGCAGTGAGTATTGCAGGGTTATTATGAATGTCTTTAAAAGAATGCAGTACCTCAAATAAACAACTTAAATCAACTTCACTTTCCAGAGCATCATACCGGTTGTAAGCACTATTTTCAACTCCGTACTTTTTTTGTACAAATAGGTGGTAAGTAGCTTTGGAAGGAATCCTGATACTGCCCCAATCATCCGATTCTATCACAACCACTTTTCTATTGCTGCGGCTTCCCAACACATTAATAAGATTTCTGGATATTTGTTGCTTTATATTTAAACTCATAACCTCATTTATAATACAATGCCTTTAACCAATTCAATTAAAGTAATATCCACATTAAAAAACATAGTAAGCAAGGGGTTACCAAAAACGGAGAAGAATCCCATAGAATCAAAGGCTATACGGATGGAAACGATTTTTTGGTTGCTACGCCATCCTGGTATATTTGAAATATTACGAGATATTTTTTGTTTTATAGTTAAACTCATCTACTACTAATTTAAGAAAAGTACGCTTTTAAACACTTCAAGTACCGTTATATCCACATTAATAAACATAGTCATAATAGGGTTACCTAAAAGCGAAAAGAAACCCATGGTATCAAAGGCCATGCGTATTGATACAATACAGAAAAGAGCCAAAGCCGGAACTGCAAAAGGAATAATTCTTTTAATCGCTTTTGATCTTGGAGCATATTGCACATAAAAAAAAATGAATGCTACGGCAAAAAGATTTGACAATATAATAAATCTGCCTCCGGAAGGTACCAGGCTAAATACATTTGCCACACTGTACAACAATAAAGTAAAACTAAACAGGCTGTTGTGGTTTTTGTTCCCCGATAAAAACTGTTGACCAGTTAAAAATATAACAGCCAGGAAACTTACCACACTCCATTTTAGAGCCAGATAGTAAACTTTTATAAACCAGCTAGCATTTATAAAACTATCAGCAAGAACCTCTGCATAATCTACATTGACATAAGTTTTAACCTTGGGCAAAAAAATTTTCGGCAGGTTGTTGGTTAATAAATCACCTACCTGGGTAAGATCCAATTCTTTTATAAAAAAAGTACCAATAAATAGAAAGAAATATAGTTTTGTATGATTTCCTGCAAATATATATATCAGTAAAATACCCAGGGGCAGCAGGTAAGAAAAATGCATAAAAACAGATAACCCCGATACCAATAGATATTTCTTTTTCCCTTCAAATAAAAAAGGCAAAGCACCATACAAAAACATATGAGTTGCTGTCCAGAAACGAAATCCCGTAATTCCCCAAAAGCCTACTATAAATGCGAAAGTGAAAATGATAGGAATATTTACGGGTAATATCCTAATACCCGTCCTATCTATTAAATACCAGATATTACGTGAGTAAAAATACCCAAATATTAATCCAAATATTGCAAAAAGGATATGGTAACTGTTAGTAGCCCTGGAAAGTAAAAAAATTATAATAGTCTCTAATATGTCAACCGACTGCTCCTCTTCATTATAAAAAGTTGCTATAATTACTTCATAATTAATCTCCTTAGCCGACATTGAAATGAATTTATCCCTATAGCGATTAGCATCATTGGTTTCTTCTCCTACATTATGAATTGTCATGGTAAACCCATAAAAAATCACAAACAACCAAATGATATCTTTGGCCCATATTGCTTTATAATTGTTAATGGCAAAAATAATAGCAAAAAAAGGCCATAATAAGAAGAGGAGGATACTGTTTCTTCTAGTTCTATTTGTTGAATTACTCATTTTACCGGAACAATGTTCTTAGCTACATTTGGCTGATAATGCTATAAACTGATTAACCACATTTTTAATCTGGTATTTTTCCATATTGCCTGTTTCAAACTTTTTACTGTAATCTCCCTTTAAAAAAGCTTCAACTATATTGGTAGAAAATTTACCTGTATCTATAGATAAGATGGGTCTTTTAGTAATTGCATAATCAATTAATTTGCTGGGTGTTGCCAGATTTGTTCCATTGGTAAAGTTTACGAGGAAATTCATTTTACTCATTTCAAATATTAATTGGGCTCTGGGAATATAAGACCGCAATTCAACCCTATTCCTGGATGCTGCAATATATGGCTCTACAATATCTGTATTATTAGTGTAGATAATAAACTTAAATGGCTGAGGGTTTTGTATTAAATAATTTAATAACTCTCTTGGATCCCGGCTTCCAGGTATAAACCCTCCGGCATAGGCAAAAGTTAATACCGGATTATTAATAACATCAGTATAAATGGGTGTTTCTTCAAAATTAAACCCTTGTGGTATTACTATCATCTTGCAATGAAATTCCGGATAATAACCCTTTATAGACCCTGCTGTTGGAACCGATATAAAGTCAGCTTTTCGGCAAAAGTTTTTTTCTAAATATTTAAAATAAAACGGTTTTCTAAAGCTATCTAAAACATCTCCCATATAAGGATCTCCGCAATCTGCCACCCATAAATTGGCAATTTGATGGCTTTTAGAACGTGAAGCGGCAACGCCCCAATGGACAGGATATGGCACTGCGATTGATACCATTAAATCATAATCTTTTTCATTTTTTAGGGCCTTTTTAATCATACCTATCAATTCTATATCCGGATACTCAAACAGCAGATTGGGAAAACGAACCATTGCCCTCCAAAAAAGCAGTTGGAGCCCCTTGCCTTTAATAGCAAAACTTTTCCATTTCCTGTTTCCCAAATGCTTGATTTTAACATTATATTTTTCTTCAAAAGGGAGGTGGTATAGATTGACTTTCGGCGTAAGTACCGTTACTTCATGCCCTTGTCTTGCCAATTCTTTTGCCAATTCCGTTGTCCTGTTAGATCGGGGAGAATTTAAAGGATAAAAGGTGGCCGTAACGATTAATATCTTTTTTTTATTCATGCTCCATTGCTATCAAATGTTGAACAATTCTTTCGGCTGTTTTTCCGTCCCATTTCGGAGGAATGGAACCCTTTTTCCATTCACCATCAAAAAGTCTTTTCATAATGGGTGCTATATTATTCCTATTCGTACCAATCAACTCATTGGTTCCAATGCTGCATGTTTCGGGTCTTTCGGTGTTATCCCTCAATGTAATGCAAGGTATTCCCATTACGGTGGTTTCTTCGGTAATGCCTCCTGAATCTGTTATAACTGCCTTTGCATGTTGCACCAGGTAATTAAACTCAAAATAACTCATTGGTTCAACCGTATATAGGTTAGCAGCCTTAATACCTAAGGCTGAAAAAATACTGGCGGTTCGTGGGTGTATTGGAAAAATAACGGGTAAATTTTGGACATTACTGACAATTTCATTCACCAGTTCCTTAAGCGTACTACCATCATCTACATTGGCAGGACGGTGCAAGGTCATCATCAGGTAGTTATTGTTGGTTAAGCCAAGGCTTTCCCAACATGCCGGCTTTATAAATTTATGCCGGTTGGCCAATAAAGTATCAATCATAATATTGCCAACAAAAAAAATGTGCTCTTCCCCAATCCCGGCTTTTCTTAAATTATCACTTGCCCATTGGGTGGTTGTAAAAAAATAATCGGTAATGCTATCGGTTACCATGCGGTTGATTTCTTCCGGCATTCTGAGGTCAAAAGACCTGATACCAGCTTCTATATGGGCAACCTTTGTATGTAATTTTTTTGCCACAATACTGCATGCCATGGTAGAAGTAACATCTCCCACCACTACTACCAAATCTGTAGGGTTAGCCATCAGCTCATTTTCAAAAGCTACCATAACGGCAGCCGTTTGTTCTGCCTGTGTACCACCACCACAGGCAAAGTTGGTATCTGGTTGCGGAATATTTAGTTCCGTAAAAAAAGTATCACTCATTTTGGCATCGTAATGCTGGCCGGTATGCACTAACCGGTAGTGAATGTTACTTTCTAATTGCTGTACTTTTTGAATAGCATGAATTAATGGAGCAATTTTTATAAAATTTGGCCGGGCTCCTGCAATGATGGTAATTTTCATTTAAAAAAATTAATGAGTACTATTTAGATCTTCAAATAAATTTAGCCATTCTTCCCCTATATAATTAATATCGAATTTTTGTACATGCTTAATGGCATTACCAGCTATTTTTTCCCTTAGCTCCTCATCTTTTATAATTTCACTAAGCTTAAACACGTAATTTTCTATGTCATTGGAAGGTATTAATAACCCTGTTTCATTATCAACAATGATATCTTTTAGGGAAGCCCAATTATCAAATGCCATCGGTAATACTCCATATTGCATAGCTTCAATAAGCACCATGCCAAATCCTTCATAGTCAGAAGTCATGCAGATTATTGAAGCATCCTGGTAATAGGGTTCCGGATGAACAAACCCTTTAAAAGAAATGTTATTAAGCCCCATATTGATGGAGCGTTGCTGGATATAATTTTTATCGGGTCCATCACCCAAAATAATCAGTTCCCAATCAGGAAACAGACGGTGCATCTTACTCCAAATAAAAAGTAAAATATCCGGCCTTTTTTGTTTTAATTCTATTCGACCAACATATAGAACTTGTTTCTTTTTTCTGTATGAATGATTATTATCAGCTATTACAATTGGGTTACTGATTGCCAACAATTTATCTGAAACTATTCCCGTTTGGCTCTTTATTTTATCCAAAAATGCCTTTGAAAGAAATACTACTTTATCATTTTTATTAATTAAAAAGTTTATTTCTTTTCTCGTCTTGTATAAACTATAAATCTCTAATAAAAAGGCTGGCAAATATTGGTGTTGATCTGACTTAAACCGATTCTTATTCCATCGTATTAATGGGTCGTTGTGATGCAGCGATATTTTTTTGGGTTCAAGTTTTCCTGTGTTTAGAAACAAGGTCGACCGGTCGTTTGAAGCATCATGGTTTAGTACAATATCAATAGCTAGTTCTTGTATTAAATTGTGGTAGAAAACCAAATTGACCCCGGAAAAAAAATTACTACCCGGTAAGTAAAATATTTCTACAGGATATTCATAATTATCTTCCTCATCTCTCTCATAAATTAAATAATAAACTTTGTGCCCGCAAGAGATAAAAAAATTTGCCAACAGAATTGATACCTTTTGAACACCTCCCTTTTGAGGATTCATATTGTTACGATAACAAAAGAGTATATTGTATTTATTTTTTATTTCCGCCATTAAAATTCAAATTCTTAATTAATACTTCATTGAAAACGTTTACCCCCAACTGGTTTAAGTGATCTTCATCATCGAAATGTATTGAATCGTTTAAATTTATCATTTCATTGTAGTTATAATATTCTGAAAAACATTTCATTGTAGTATTAAAAAAATCATTGTTTGTATATGACAGATATAACGGATGGGTATATGGAGCTTGCACCAATACCAATTTTATCTTTCTATTTTTTATAATTGAAACGTTTTCCTCAAATGCTTTCAATTGGTTTTTTAATACCACCCAAGACCCTTTTTTATGGATTATAGTTTTTGAATAATTATGTATTTCCTTTGTAACATACCCACCTTTAACGTATATGTTGTCACCTATTTTAGCACTATCCTCCAACGATGTAAAATTGCCAAGTGTTAAATCGGTAATAAACGCATATAAGAGTGTATTATAAACTTTCACGTTATTTTGCTTTAGGGCCATTTTCAAAGATTCGATATCATTGCTGCTATTTGCAATTATATCCAATGAAGATTCAACGCCATCGCTACAAAATGTTCTTGGGTATACCTCGTATATTACTATAGTAGGTTTTAATTTATCGAGGTATCTTTTCAATAATAAATTTGTTTGAATTGGAGTCTGAGCACTCGAACCTAAATTAAAACATCTGATACCCTGTTTTTCGAATATCCTTGTATCAAATCCACGATATGTATGAGATGACCCCAAAAAAAGTAAATCAATTTTACCAAATGTTTCAACTTCTTTTAGCCGGGTATACATAAAACTATTAGACCCTTTTTTATAATTTAAATTACCTGCTACTTCACCTTTTACAAATTTGCCCCACACTAATAAAAGAATGGTATAAAAGAAGCAACTAACCAGTACAAAAAATAATAGGGATTTCAAAAATTTGGACAACAGAATTAAAATTGAAAATAAATAAATGGTGTTTCACTTGTATGCATGAAAATTCCTATTAAAAAAACTATACTGATATAAATAGCCCATCTAACTGGTTTTGAAAATTTAATCTGCAGGTTTTGGATAGCATATTTTTTTTCTCTTCCAAGCCATTCCACTACCATAAAAAGGAGAATTAATAAAAATAATACTGAAGCATTTACCATCCCAACAAACCAGGGAACTGAAAATAAAGATTTTGAAAAAATATTATTTATAAAAATGAAAGCATCCGTTATACTGGCAGATCTAAAAAAAATCCATGCAAAAACAGTTAATAAAAAAGTAAAAAACATAGATATAAATTCTTTGAATGTTGGCAAAAATCTGCCCCTTGCCACAACATCAAGGTTATTTCTATTGGTTTTAAATATAACCGATGGCATTATATAAATCGCATTTAACAATCCCCAAAAAATGAATGTCCAATTGGCTCCATGCCAAAAACCACTCACCAAAAAAATTATAAATGTGTTTCTGATCTTCATCCAGGTTCCTCCTTTGCTGCCACCCAATGGTATATACAAGTAGTCCCTAAACCAGGTTGAAAGCGAGATATGCCATCTTCTCCAAAATTCTGCCATATCTCTCGAAAAATAGGGAAAGGAAAAATTTTGCAATAGATCAATTCCAAACAGTTTTGCAGTGCCTAAAGCAATATCTGAATAGCCTGAGAAATCACCATATATCTGAAAAGTAAAAAATAAAGCCCCTATAAACAAAGTGCTTCCAGACAAACCGGATGAACCATTAAAAATTTGATTTGCATATATGGCGCAATTGTCTGCAATTACAATTTTCTTAAAAAGCCCCCATAGTATTTGTCTTAATCCGTCAACAGTTTTTGAATAGTCAAACGTTCTGCTATTTTTAATTTGAGGTAATAAGTGAGTGGCTCTTTCAATGGGGCCTGCCACCAATAAAGGGAAAAAACACACAAAAACTGAGTAATCAATAAAATTTCTTTCGGCTTTAATACGCCCTTTGTAGATATCTATTACGTATGATAAACCATGGAAAGTATAGAAAGAAATTCCTACTGGAAGTATTACTCCAATTGTTTGAATATTAATTTTAAAACCAAAACCAGTTAACAAGTTTGCAAAAGAGGCCGCAAAGAAATTATAATACTTAAATACGCCTAAAAATCCCACGTTAACGATAATACTCAACCAAAACCAAAACTTTTTTGATTTTTCAGATGGATTCTCACTCATTTTTAATCCTGTGTAATAATCCAACAATGTAGAAAATACCAACAAAAATAAAAACCGCCAGTCCCAGCATGCATAAAAAAAGTAACTTGAAATCAGCAAAAGAATATTTTGCTTTATCAAACTACCCCTGGTTGCAAACCAATATAAAATAAATGCTACCGGAAGGAAAAAAGCGAAACCAATTGAATTAAAAAGCATATTTATTGAATCCTCTTGTGTTCCATGAAAATAAATTTTGTAGCCGGTCGTCTATGTTCATTTACAATGCGTTCAAAATTTTCTTTGTTTACATTATTTGGCGTATTGTATTTTTTCATTTTAAATGGATAGTCCACTACAATTGTAATTTTATGGGTTTTTACAAATCTTTGAACAAGTAATTCAGATACTCCTTCAATAATAAAGTCGTGGCTTTCAATTATAAGATCTGCCTTTCTTAGGTTTGGCACTTTAATCGGATCAAGAAGTATATTTTCAAATCCTTCAATATCGCAAAAAACAAGGGTATTCTCATCACAAAGGATATTTAGTTCGGCATGATTACATTCTGTTCTTATTTGAACATTATCAAGTCCATTCAATTGTATTAACTCTTTCGCATTTTTTAAAGCCTCTTCATCAATATCAAAAGCAATAATTTTTGCCGCTGGAATCTTCAAAGCAAATCCAGCAGTGTAGTACCCTTCAGCGCAACCTATATCTATAATTTTTTTGTAATTATCCGTTATTACTTTTGCAACCCAATCCTGAATAGGTTCTTCATACGAACCCATAATTTTGGGAAGAAAGGCACTACCTGATGATCGTGTTATATATTTTAACCCTTTAAATGGACCGTTATGAACACTACAATCATTATTAAACACCGTCTGTAGTACATTTATGTCTTCAATTGCTCTTAGCTTATTTCTTTCATAATTCAGTTTTTTATTCTTTTCAACATCCCGCTTATAAATAAAAGATATGTAATAAAGTTTTTTCAGTAGCTTAAAAATGTAAGGGAAATTGATTTTAAAAAATGTTCTCATATTATTTTAATTTTTCTGAGTATTAGATATTTTATTCTTTATTTGAAAAGTACTTGGGGATTATATTACACTTTGTTCTGGTATCAATAGAAATAAGTATCAATAATTATATCTTCTCAGTATTTATTTTCAGGTAATTGGAAGTTGGTTATAATTTATTTTGACTGCACCCCATTCATTTACACTATACCAAATCTACATTGAACTTCATCATCCACAACCCAAAAAGAATAAGCCGCCAATAAGTGTAATCAAAGGGAATAACTCCAGTAACTACCTTATCAAAATATTCCAAAGCTTCTGGTTTTAATATCCCTTTTGAATACTGTATGGAGGTTTGCAGCATTTCCCTTAACTCTTTAGTAAACGATTCCTTCACCCATTTTTCTTCTGATGTTATAAAGCCAATTTTATCTTTCCTGTTAAGAATGGCTGTTGGCAAAATAGCCTTTAGGCCTTCTAACATTATCTTTTTTGTTTCACCCAAGCCGTCTAAATAGTTAGCGGGCAATTGCGTTGAAAATTCAACCAGGCTATGATCCAGGAAAGGAACCCTTGATTCTATCGAATTGGCCATGGACATTCTGTCTTCATAACGAAGGTATTTTTGTAATGGGTCGTGCAAAAGTTGTTTTTGAGCAATATCAAAAATGCTCTTACTATTATAGGGTATCTTGTCGTACGGATGCAACTCCTTTGCTTTAAGCATTGGTAATGAAATAATAGTAAGTAAATTTTGATAGTTTTTTGTTTTACGGCTAAAATATCTTCTAATAAATCGGGGAGTCATTTGATAAAATACCTGGAAATACCCAGCTATAAGACGCCTGTCAGTTTGGTTTTGGGGATCAGTGATTTCAGCATTCAATTGTGTAAATTTTAATTTTTTAAACAATGCTACTTTTCTTAAATTAGCAAATGCTCCATATCCACTCAGGTACTCATCTGCACCTTGCCCGTTAATAAGTACTTTAACATTATTTTCCTTCGCAATTTTATATACCTGATAGTTTGCCAGCAGGCTCTGGCTTTGTGCTGGTTCATCATTATGCCAGATAAGCGTTTCATTCATTTTAAATAGTTCCTCCCCACTTAAAGAAACATAATGAGCTTCTACTTTAATTACTTTAAGCACTTCATCAATCCATTTTTTTTCATTGTACCGTTCATCTGATGAACAGTAAGAAAAAGTTTTTTGAATAGCTGCTTTCCCTTTTTCTTTTAATAATTTATTAATTTCACATACAATGGCAGATGAGTCCAACCCTCCTGAAAGAGCCGACCCCACCGGTACATCGGATATTAAATGCTCTTTCACCGAATTTTCAAAATGTTTTTTAAAACTTATAGCAGCTTCATTAAATGAGCCACCATATCCCTTATAGGTTGGCTTGTACCATTTTATGGGTTTTATTTTTCCTTCAGCATTTGTTTGAATATTATTGATAGTAAATTTAAAGCAATGACCAGGGGGTATATGGAAAACCCCCTGAAACATTGTTTCGTCTGTATGATCTGTCATACTATAAATCAAATAATCAAAAGCTCTTTGCCTGTTAAGTATTGCTTTCCAACCAGGCAAAAATGTAAACTGTTTTATTTCGCTGCCAAAGCAAAAGGCGCCTTGAGGGCTAACCCAGTAATACAGAGGTTTAATACCAAACCGATCCCTTGACAAGAACATTTCTTTTGTAGTTAAATCATAAATACAGAAAGCCCACATACCATGAAACTTTTCCTGACAACCTGCACCCCATTCTGCGTAAGCCGCTAAAATTACCTCTGTATCTGTATGTGAAACAAAACTTCGTCCAAGCGCATGTAACTCTTTTTTTAGTTCTTTGTAATTATAAATTTCCCCGTTAAATACAATCCAATACCGCTCATTATTGTAGGACATAGGCAGATGGCCAAAGGGTGAAAGATCAATAATTGAAAGCCGACGATGCCCTAAAGCCACATCAAATT
>JAYTTM010001168.1:0-3029 GCA_043745055.1 Chitinophagaceae bacterium
CGCCTTGCGGTAGATGAGGTGATGATGACAGAGGTTGCCAATATAAAGGCCGCAATTAACCCACAGGAAATATTATTTGTTGTTGATAGCATGACCGGACAGGATGCTGTAAATACAGCCGCTGCTTTTAATGAGCGACTGGATTTTAGCGGTGTGGTTTTAACCAAATTAGATGGTGATACCAGAGGTGGTGCTGCATTGTCAATTAAATACACGGTTAATAAACCCATTAAGTTTGCTAGCAGCGGTGAAAAAATGGAAACGCTTGATGTGTTTTATCCGGAAAGGATGGCACAACGTATTTTGGGCATGGGTGATATTGTAAGCCTTGTTGAAAAAGCACAGGAACAATTTGACGAAGCAGAAGCAGCTAAACTGGAAAAGAAAATCAGGAAAAATCAATTTGATTTTGAAGATTTTAAAACTCAGTTGCAACAAATAAAAAAGATGGGTAACCTAAAGGATTTAATGGGTATGATACCTGGTGTTGGCAAACAAATAAAAGACGTTGATATTAATGATGATGCTTTTAAAGGCATCGAAGCAATGATTAACTCAATGACCATTCAGGAAAGAAGGAACCCGGATATCATTAATCCATCCCGTAAAAACCGGATAGCCAAAGGAAGTGGTAAAGATATTGCTGACCTTAACCAGTTTTTAAAACAGTTTGAGCAAATGAAGGGTATGATGAAAATGATGAATAAAATGCCAATGGGAAAAATGCCAGGAATGGGGAAAAGATAAACTAATTTTAAACTTTAATAATACAAAATGAGTACCTGAGCGGGTACTCATTTTGTATTTGCAGCTACAACTTTTATAACTACCCTGTCGGTGCCTTTAGGAGCAAAATATTTTGTTTTAAAATCAACTGAAACTCCCGGGTCAATCTTCTCATAGATCGTTTCTTTATCCTTTTCCAGCAGCGTACCTGTTTTGCTAAAAAAGGAAAGTTCTATTGCAATATCATTGTACACACAAACTTTGGCTATACTGCTTATGGTTCCTTTAATTACAGTTTGTCCAAGCAGGTTATGTTTTTCTTTACTGCTTACTGTTAAAAAATTTACGGGATTCCTCGTTTCTTTTTCAAGTAATATTGCTTGCGCTTTTTGGTACTCTTCTTTATCTGCAGTACTTTTTTGCTGACTGCTGTTACAACCACTTATCAGGATTATTGAAAACATGATCAGACTACATAAATTTTTCATTTCTATAAAGGTGTGTATTTGTTACGAAATTATTTTTCTGATTTCAGAAAAAAATCCTTGTTTGGTTTTTATGCTTCATTACCCAGCCATAAAGCGCCGCCGATACTGGCTTTTACAGCACCGGTTACAGATGGCAATACATTTGCTTCTTCCCTCCACCTCAAAATCCCCAGCAAAGCCATTATCAATGCTTCTTTGTAGGCTACCAGTTTTTCATCTGGTACAATAACTGTAATACCGATTTCAGCCAACAAATTTGTAATTCTTGTAATTAAAAAAGTATTGAAAGCACCGCCGCCTGTTACCAGCATTAGTTCATTTCCAGATAGGTGCTGTTTACTAACAACATTTTTTATTTGCAGGCAAATATGTTCTGTGTAAGTTCTTAATGCATCTGCAACAGAGATTTTGGTATCCCTGATAATCGAATAAACAACATCGGTGCCAAAACTATTGGCCAACGATTTTGGGAATGGCTGCTGATAATAATCCAGTTCATTCAATGTATTTAACAATGCTTCGTTGATATTGCCAGATGCAGCCATAATTCCTCCGGCGTCATATTTATTGCCAGTTTCTTCTGCAAGCATATTCAAAACCCTGTTGGCAGCACAAATATCAAATCCAATAAATTGCCCTTGATTATTGATGGATATATTGGCAATGCCGCCAATGTTTAAAAAGTATTTGTAATCGGGAAATAATAGTTGTTCCCCCTTTGGAACGATTGGGGCACCTTGCCCTCCAAAAGCTATATCCATGGCTCTTAAATCAGTTACTACCGGCAGTTGTGTTTCCGCTGCAATTGCAGCACCATTGCCCAATTGTGCCGTCATTTTATGCGCCGGTAAATGAAATGTTGTATGACCGTGTGAAGCAATCAGATGAATTTTATGTTGTAGCTCGTTTTTTTCAATAAAAGCATTTATTTGCTGGCCAATATAATGCCCAAATGAACTATCGAGCAACTGGTATTCAAGTGCCGAAAGGGTAGTGGCTATTTGTAGTTTTTGTGCCAGTTGTCTTTCGTATTCAATACAATCCGCTGCCAATATTTCAAACTCCCATTTACCGCCGGTTTCTGTAAAGGTCACGAATGCGATATCCAATCCATCGAGCGAACTTCCGCTCATTATTCCTATTGACCTATAAATCATTTATTTTGAAATTTTAATTCCTATTTTTACAACCTCGATAATTCTTGCAATTTCAATTACTAATTTCACAAATTCAAAATAATATTCATGGTAATTAACCTTAGCGATGAACATTCACTGGTAAGTAATTGGGTAAGTGAGTTAAGAAATGTAGATGTGCAGACAGATAGCATGCGTTTTCGCAGAAACCTGGAACGAATTGGCGAAGTAATGGCTTACGAAATTAGTAAGCTGTTAAGTTGGGAAGAAAAGGAAATTACAACACCCTTGGGTATTGCTAATTGTAAGGTGCTGAAAGATCAACCTGTTATGGCAACTATTTTAAGGGCAGGTCTCGGTATGCATACAGGCTTATTAAACTATTTTGATAAAGGAGAAAATGCATTCATCAGTGCTTATCGAAAGCATTCCCCGGATGGCACTTTCGAGATTAGCCTTGAATATATGAGCTGCCCCGAAATAGATGGTAAGGTTGTTATTATCAGTGATCCAATGATTGCAACTGGCGCTTCGCTTGTAAAAGCTATACAATATTTAAAAGGTGAGGGGGATATTAAAGAAATGCATATTGTTTGCGCAATAGGATGTACCGTTGGAATAGAGTTTGTGTTGAGAGAGCAACCAAAAGCTACCATTTGGTGCGGCGATATTGATGATG
>JAYTTM010001169.1:0-3025 GCA_043745055.1 Chitinophagaceae bacterium
AGAACTTAGTGCCCTGATGGTACCCAGCATTTCCACCTGTTCGGGAATAATATTACCCCTGTTACCGCCGTTAATGGCGCCAATGGTTACTATGCCAGCATTTTCTGTAATGTTTAAATTACGGCTTACGATTGTCTGCAGGTTATTAATTATTTGTGCTGATGCTACAATAGGATCAACAGAAAACCAGGGATAAGCACCATGAGATGATTTACCTTTTACCGTAATTTTCAGATCATTTACGCTGGCATAAAAACCTCCGGGACGATAAGTGATTTTTCCTACTTCCGTTTGTGCGCTGATGTGCAAGCCAAATATGGCATCCACGGTTGGGTTATCGAGTACAGCTTCTTTTACCATCAATTCTGCACCACCTTCTTCTCCCCTTTCCACACCTTCTTCTGCAGGCTGAAAAATAAATTTCACTGTGCCGGCCAGTTCATTTTTTATTCCGCTAAGCACTGTTGCTACACCCAGTAACATAGCCACATGCGTATCGTGACCACAGGCATGCATTACCCCCACTTCGTTTCCATTGAAGATTGTTTTTACTTTAGATGCAAAAGGAACTTTGGTTCTTTCAATTACCGGAAGTGCATCCATATCTGCCCGCAAAGCTACAACTGATCCGGGTTTGCCACCTTTTAATAATCCAACCACACCGGTATGTGCTACACCGGTAGTTACTTCAATACCCAATGCCTTTAGCTCTTTGGCTATTAAGGCTTCAGTTCTGGTTTCATGATTGCCCAGCTCAGGATGTTCGTGAATATCCCTGCGCCAGCTAATTACCTGTTGCGCTGATTTATCAGTTGCAATTGCTATTTTATTTCTTAAGGTTGATGATTGAGCAATAACATTGATCGACAAAAAAAAGAGGGAAAAACTCAGCAGGTATTTCATATTGAATATTTTTTTTGCAAAGGTTAACTGAATATTGGGTACAAAAAAAATAAAACAAGCTATCCGGAAAAACTAATGAAAGCAGTGTTTGAATAAAAAATAAAATATATTTTGAGAGACTACCAAAGAATTGGATTTAGCAGGTTTACAAAAGCAAAAATGGGGATGTTTTAAATCTTATTGATGCATCATGAAAGGTAAATTGTGGAAAAGAAATTAAACCTGCAATAACAAAAGATGATTTATTTTCATCCGAAAGACATAGTTAGCCAAAATAAGTTTCGTACTTTTACAAAAACTAACCGAAATGAAAATTTTTGTAGCCGGATTACCTTATGATTTAGATGATGCAGAACTTGAAGAGATATTCGAAAAATTTGGTACAGTAACATCTGCCAAAGTAGCTATAGACAAAGAAACCGGCAAGAGCAAAGGATTTGGATTTGTAGACATGCTGGTAAGTTCCGAAGCAAGAGAAGCCATTGAAGGCTTGAATGATATTTCGTTGGGCAAAAAACCCCTGGTAGTTAAAGAAGCTGAAGAACGCAGCGGACCTCCATCCGGCGGCGGCAGACCTGGTGGCTTTAGCAAACCTGGTTTTAATAATAACAGACCGCCCAGGTATTAAATAAGATATTCGTCAGGATTATTTGATAGGGAGCCTAAATCACGAATTATTAAATAATTTTGTGACTTACTTATGGTTATCACATTTACCCAAATCATTTTTTATAAGTAGCCCTTTTTAATAAAGGGCTTTTTTAATTGAAGCATACACAACAGGTATTGCTTCTTTAAACCGGGTGTAAGTAGCTGATGAAATATTTTTATCATCAAACGGCACAACCTTTACATATTTTTTATTGGCGCCCGCTACCCTTCCATATTTATATTGATAAGTAAACCATCCATCGGGTTGTAAATCCACTTCTTTTAATGCTGTATTGGGTACGCTTATAAAAAACTGTGGCGCTTTTTTTATTGCCGTATTTTTAAGACGGGTAGTACGAAGACTGATATATGCTTCTTTGGCTGTTTCTACCGAAGGGTCTATTAACTTCACCTCACTTGCCAGTATATTGCGATAACGGTATTGCCCGTTTTCGTTGCTGTTGTATAATTCCTTTAAAACATTAGCAATGCTGTCTTTTAAAAAAGGATAATGCGTACAGCCAAGGATCAATGTATTCATCTGCTGATGGGGATTGGTTTTCAACATACCTTCCAGCAAGCTTACAATGTGGTAGCGTACATAATTGGACGGGTCGTTTAATTGCATATCCAGGCAACTTCCTTTACCATCATACTCACACAAAATCTTATTATTGGTTGTATTAAAATTGTACAATTTTAATAAGGCTGTGTCAATTGGGTACTGCGTATTTTTTATGGAGGGACCCTTATAATCATTCCTGATGTGTTGCAGGGTATCTACAAAATAAGCCCAATCCCTGTCAATGCTCTCTGCAAGCCCTATACCACCCTGGCTTACAACAAATGGCTCCGGCATACCCATGCCCTTTGCAAACGCCTTGAGTGTTCTTTGGTATCCGTTGGATGCCACCGTACCTGCTGTTGCAAACACACCAATTACACCCGTACCATTTTTTTGCTGCCATTGCAATGCGGCTTTGGCGCCTGCATCTATTACACCTATTACGTTGATGTTTGCACCTTGTTGATTCAGGTAAAATTTAATATCGGGTAAGGCATAAGCGGTGGCAGTATTGCAGGCTACTACCAACATTTTTACCGGTAGTTTTTCTTTGTTGATCCAACTGTTTTTTTCAAACGCAGCATATTGCTTTCCCAATAAAAAGTCTATATTCTTAAGGATATGTTCTTTCAGCAAATCCGTTTTATTTTCCGCTGCATAATTACCGTAGGGCATGTTGCTTTGGTCGGCCAGGTATTGGAAATATTCTGATTCAAAATCTGGTTTACCATCGGGTTTTTGCTCTCCGGTTTTGTTGTTAAAAAAGTCAAGGGTAAGCAGCGCATTCAATACGGTAAGGCCGCCTGTACCTGAGTCGAAAACTCCTATGGGTAAACTAGTTTTAGATGATTGCGCTATTGAAGTTGTTACAATCAACAACAAGTAAACAGGAAATATGAATTTGTT
>JAYTTM010001170.1:0-3025 GCA_043745055.1 Chitinophagaceae bacterium
ATCAAATCTTCAGGCCGGATATTTTGCATAATAAAATTTGAAATACAAATTACAAAAAAATAAACCAGTTGAGATTTGATTTTTATTATTGCTATGGCAAATATGGTTATAAATATATTACAGTGCATTGCTGCATAATGGTATGCCGTATAAGGGAGTGACACAACGATGTTGATCATTGCTGTTTCTTTGCCTGGACAAAAATAAAAACCCCGCTCTTTTCAGAACGGGGCCTCTTATCATTAGCAAACTAGCACATTAGCTAATCAGCGCATTAATCTTCTATCTTTATTTTACCTTTTGCTTTTGCCATTACTTCTTCTGCAATATTATTTGGTGCAGGAGAGTAGTGACTGAACTCCATGGTGGAAGTTGCACGGCCACTTGACAATGAACGCAATTGCGTTACATAACCAAACATTTCGCTCAGTGGCACTTTGGCTTTAATAACCTGTACACCATGTTTGCTATCCATACCTTCCAGCATACCACGACGACGGTTAAGATCACCCGTAACATCACCCATGTACTGGTCTGGCGTTAATACTTCTACTTTCATAATTGGCTCCAGCAATACTGGTTTTGCTTTGCGGCCAGCCTCCCGGTATCCTTGTTTTGCACAAAGCTCAAAGCTCATAGCATCACTATCTACCTGGTGAAAACTACCATCAAATACACGAACCTTCATGCTTACCATTGGATAACCTGCTAACACACCTGTTGTCATTGCAGATTCAAATCCTTTTTGAATGGCAGGAACAAATTCTTTTGGAATAGATCCACCAAACAAACCATTTACAAACTGGAAACTAGATTTACCTTCTTTTAAAAACTCATCGTCTGCTGGCCCGATTTCAAACACGATGTCGGCGAATTTACCACGACCACCCGTTTGTTTTTTCAAAGTTTCCCTGTGTTGAATCGTAGAATGGAAAGCTTCTTTGTAAGCAACTTGTGGGGCACCCTGGTTAATTTCTACTTTAAATTCACGACGCATCCTGTCTACAATAATTTCCAAATGCAACTCACCCATTCCACTCAAAATAGTTTGGCCTGTTTCTTCGTCTGTTCTTACACGAAGTGTAGGATCTTCTTCTACCAGCTTAGCGATAGCCATACCCATTTTATCAACGTCCACCTGCGTTTTTGGTTCAACAGCCACACTGATAACCGGTTCTGGAAAAGTCATTGCTTCCAGTACAATCGGATGATCTTCGTTACACAAAGTATCGCCTGTTTTAATATCTTTAAAACCTACTGCTGCACCAATATCACCTGCTTCAATATAATCAACCGGGTTTTGTTTATTGGCATGCATCTGCATAATACGGCTGATACGTTCTTTTTTACCAGTACGGGTATTCAACACATAACTACCAGAATCTAACCGGCCACTATAAGCCCGGAAGAATGCCAAACGACCCACAAACGGATCGGTCATAATTTTAAATGCCAATGCACTAAATGGTTCTTTAGGATCGGAGTGACGCAACAGTTCTTCACCAGTATCAGGGTTAATTCCTTTTACCGCTTCAATATCCATTGGGCCGGGCAGGTAACGTACAATTGCATCCAATGCAGTTTGTACCCCTTTATTTTTAAAAGAAGAACCACACATCATCGGGATGATAGAAATATCGATGGTTGCTTTACGGATAGCTGCATGAATTTCATCTTCTGTAATCGTGTTAGGATCATCAAAGAATTTTTCAAGTAATTTATCATCGTAATCAGCAACAGCTTCAATTAAATGCTGTCTCCATTCGTTCACTTCTTCAATCATATCTTCGGGGATTGGCACTTCGTCAAAAGTCATACCTTGTCCTGCCTCATCCCATACAATACCTTTCATGGTGATTAAATCAACCACGCCTTTAAAACCATCTTCGGCACCAATTGGTAATTGTAAAGGAACTGCTTTAGCACCCAGCATTTCTTTAATTTGTTTTACAACATTTAAGAAATCAGCACCGGCACGATCCATTTTATTTACAAAACCAACACGGGGCACTTTGTATTTGTTAGCCTGGCGCCAAACAGTTTCGCTCTGTGGTTCTACACCGGATACAGCGCAAAACAAGGCCAGTAAACCATCCAGTACACGTAAGGAACGTTCTACTTCTACCGTAAAATCCACGTGACCGGGCGTATCAATAATGTTGAATTTGTATTGTTTGGTATCCGGTGTTTTTTTACCATTAGCCATGGGAAAGTTCCAAAAGCAGGTAGTAGCAGCACTCGTAATGGTGATACCTCTTTCCTGTTCCTGCGCCATCCAGTCCATGGTTGCGGCACCATCATGCACCTCACCTATTTTATGATTTACACCGGTATAATATAATATACGTTCGGTGGTAGTGGTTTTGCCGGCATCGATGTGAGCGGCAATCCCAAAGTTTCGTTGATAACGTAAATCTGACATTTTGTTTTATTTGCCCCTATTCCCTAAAGTGGAGACTAAGGAAGTTTTAAAAATTGATTGTTTATTTTATTTTTTTGAGCCGGGCTTGTGAATTGCTTTGTTGCTTCAGTGGCGTCGCACTCTTGTACTGTATTTCTTTATTGAACTTACACAACCAATGTTGGCTGCAGGCTCCCCGTAGAACTCCCTTTTAGGGGATGGGGTTAATATGGTTTGTTTATGCTCTCATATCATGCTAAACAGTCCGGCTCCGTGTACCCTATGCCGAATCCTTTAGCGGCGCAAATGTAGGCCAATTTTCATTACCTGCCAACAGCTTATTCAAGATAATAAATACTCTTATGGAGAAAAATTTGATAAAAATTCCCCGTATAAAAATTATATGTAGCTATTTTTTCTCATAGAGGGGTGTATTGCCAGCATTACAGCTATAAAATGTGATGGCATATTTGTTGCAAAATGTTATGATATTATCATAACATTTTGTAAATTAAAGGTAGCATTTAACCCGAGGCCAAGATAGCATTTAACCCGAGTCCAATGTAACCCCTATCAAAGACCCCTTTATGAAAAAAAACTGGCTGGTATTCCTTCTGCTGGCAA
>JAYTTM010001171.1:0-3023 GCA_043745055.1 Chitinophagaceae bacterium
TCTCCAAAAATAATACAGGTAGATCTGTCTGTGTAATCAACAATTGCACTCATTTTATCGGCACCCACCACCACTACTTTTTTATATCTTCCACTTTCTATTAATGCAGCACCTGTAGTTAGGCTGTATAAAAAACCAGAGCAGGCAGCACTCAAATCAAATCCCCAGGCATTTACAGCACCAATTTTATCACAAATAATATTTGCTGTTGAAGGAAAAACCATATCAGGTGTTACAGTGCCACAAATAACGCAATCAATTTCCAGCGGAGAAATACCTCTCTTTTGGCAAATTTCCAATACGGCTGGTACGGCCATATCTGAGGTGGCAAGTCCTTCTCCCTTCAAAATTCTTCTTTCGTCAATACCTGTTCTGCTTTTAATCCACTCATCATTTGTGTCAACCATCGTTTCTAAAATGGCGTTGGTCAATCTATATTCCGGTACATATCCGCCTACAGAGGTAATAGCTGCTGTTATTGCTGGCATGGTTTTTATCAATTTTGATTTACTAAAACAATTTATTTTTTAAAGTTTACGCAAAAATAATGGAAATATAACCAGCATAGATTAAGGCTCTTAAACTGAATTTTACTAAATTCGCTCTTTAGTATTTATTATGTACGCATACCTTCAGGGAATATTCACTTACAAGAGTCCGGCGCAAGTGTACATAGATATTAATGGCGTGGGGTACGAAGTTAATATCAGCCTAAATACTTACGCACAAATACAACATGCAGAAAAGGGCAAATTATATACCTACTTTCAGGTAAAAGAGGATGGGCATACATTCTATGGTTTTTTTGATAAGGCAGAGAAAGAGATTTTTGTACAACTGATTGGTGTTTCCGGCATTGGTGCAGCAACTGCAAGAATGATGTTGTCTCACCTTAAACCGGAGGAAGTTCAAAAAGCTATTACTCAAGGTAACGTTAGGTTGCTGGAAAGTATTAAAGGCATAGGAAAGAAAACAGCCGAAAGACTGGTATTGGAATTAAGAGATAAAGTAGGAAAAGTAGCTATAGAAGCAGGTTTTAACACTATTCCGGGCAATAGTTTGCAGCGAGATGCGTTAGAAGCCTTGGTAGCATTGGGTATTTCAAAACCACAAGCAGAGTTATCCATCCAAAAAATAAACCTTGCAGAACCTACCATTAACAATTTAGAAGAACTCATAAAAAAAGCACTAAAAGCAATTTGATAGAATTTTACTTTAACTGATTTACCGGATGTTTCGTAAAAGAAAATTATTACCAAATTGCATTGGTTTTTTGTTGTTGCATGTATTGTTGCTTTTTGCAATGAGTACACCGGTATATTCTCAAAATCCCTCAACTCCAACTAATACTTCATCGATAGATACTACCGCCCCCAAACAAGTTGGGCCGCTGCCTTTCCCCATACATGACCGCAGAGGTGATTTTGTCAGCAGCAGGGCAAATAGCACTTTCGATTTTAAAAAGCCTTCAAATATTACTGACTCTATTGTGTATGATTTTAAAACGAAATTGTACACGGTGTATGAAAAAATCGGTAATAAATTTTATCGTACACCTATCACTTATAGTGCCGAAGAATATTGGCAATTGAAAGGGCGGCAGGATGAGGTTGCCTATTTTAAAAAAAGAGCCAATACAATGAACCTGCTAAATCGCAAGCTGGTAAAGCCAAAACTAAACATGTATGATAATCTTTTTAACCGGTTGTTTGGTAATGGTAAAATTGAAATTTCGCCTCAGGGTAATGTAGATATTATGGCAGGGTACCAGGGGCAGAATATCAAAAATCCAACACTACCCGAAAGAGCCAGGCGCAATGGCGGATTTGATTTTAACATGAACGCCCAGGTTAATGTAAATGCCAATATTGGCGATAAATTAAAATTCCCTATCAGTTACAATACCCTGGCCAATTTTGGGCAGGACAACCAATTGAAATTAGATTACTCGGGTGTTGATGATGAAATAATAAAAAGATTAGAGGCTGGTGCAGTGCAGTTTCCATCACGAAGTACATTTATACCAGGCTCCCAGCAATTATTTGGATTAAAATCACAACTACAGTTTGGTAAGTTAAACATCACGTCTGTTTTAGGTGTTCAAAAATCGCAGCGACAAAGTGTAAACCTTGCTGGTGGAGCTGCTGCTCAGGTAATAGATTTTAGGGCAGATGAATATGAAGAAAACAGGCACTTTTTGCTCGGTCAATATTTTAAGGATAATTACAATAAAGTATTAGCCAGAATTCCTGCTGTAACTACACCGGTACAAATTTTAAGGCTGGAAGTTTGGGTAACCAATAGAAATGGCAGCACAACCAATACCAGGGATATTGTAGGCTTAATGGATCTGGGAGAAAGAGATGCTTATCGTGGCCAGCCAAGTGCCACAAATCCTAATCCGCAGGCACCGTATATTATTAATACATTGGTAAGTTCCCCGCTGGGGCTACCAGGCAATGAAACCAACGACTTGTATAAAAACATTATCAGTAATTCCGGAAACCGGAACCCGGCTTTAATAGTAAGCAATTTGCAAACTTTGGGTTTGTTTCCAGTACAGGATTTTGAAAAAATATTTGCCCGTAAATTAGATTCTACCCAATATTATTTTAACAGGCAGGCAGGTTACATATCACTGAGCCAGCCTTTATTACCCGATGAAGTTTTAGGGGTTGCCTACCAATATTCCTACAATGGAAAAATTTATCAGATTGGAGAATTCTCACAGGATTTACCACCAGATAGCTCCGTAGCTACACAAAAAATATTATTCCTTAAATTATTAAAAGCAACATCGCAGCGTACCAGTTTACCAATTTGGAAGTTGATGATGAAAAATGTGTATTCAGTGGGTTTTGGTACACTTACACCTACCGATTTTAAAATAAATCTGCTATACCAGGAGCCTGGTCAGGGTTGGAAAAGGTATGTACCATTTGGTGATAAAAACCAGGGCACACCATTGCTTTCGTTGGTAAATCTCGACAGGCTTAACAACCAGCTGGATCCGCAACCGGATG
>JAYTTM010001172.1:0-3017 GCA_043745055.1 Chitinophagaceae bacterium
TGGTGGCAAAGTTTTTCAAAATCGGTAATGAGGCCATCAACAGTGGGCGTGATTGTATGGTTTTTTATTTGAAACTTTTTAACTACTGTTTGTATATACCTGGATTCGTCTTTTTGAAACCCCGGAAAAACGGCAGAAAAAGTATGCTGCTTATTACCCGATTTAAGTTGCCTGCAAATCAAAGCAGTTATAGCTGAACTATCCAGCCCTCCGCTTAAACTTGAACCTACCGGTACATCACTTCGAAGTCTTCTGTTAACTGAAATTGATAATAGCTGGCTGAACTTTTCTATTGCTGCATCTGCAGAAATGGATTGTGTTATTTCTTTATCAATTTTCCAATAGGGAGTTATCCGGTAAACAAAACTGGCGGCATCAAAATACAAATAGTGGCCGGCAGGTAAGGAAGATACGCCTTCAAAAAAAGTTTGCAGTTTGTCATTTGCATTTAAAACGTAGCCCAATGCCAGGTAGTTAAGCAGCATTTTATTATCGGGGATTTTATTTACCCCCACGGCCCACAAGGCTTTCATTTCGCTGGCAAAAATAAAATGTTTATTTTCCAGATAAAAGTAAAACGGTTTTTCGCCAAAGCGATCCCGTGCTGCAAAAAGGCATTGCTTTTTAGCATCCCAGATGGCAAATGCAAACATACCATCCAGCTGCTGCAAGCAATCTTCTTCCCAATAGTCGTAGGCCGCCAGCAAAACTTCGGTATCGCTTCTTGTTTGAAAACGATAACCACTTTTGTATAATTCTTCTCTTAACTCTATATAATTGTAAATTTCACCATTGTAAGTAATTGTATACCTTTTTTCTTCTCCCGCCGGCGAAGAAAAAAACGAATGATGCATAGGCTGACTGGCGTTATTGCTAAGGTCAATGATGGAAAGCCTCCGGTGCCCAAGTGCAATGGTATTGTTATCATCTATCCAATGTCCTTCTCCATCGGGGCCCCTGTGTGCAAGGGAATTGGTCATTCTTTTTATATTGTATGCAAGATTTGCCGCACCTTTATCAGTATCAGCAAATGGATTGGTAATGATGCCGGCAATTCCACACATGGTGTAAATATCTAAAAAAATCCCGTCTATATTGACGGGAACTTAAATAAAAAATGGAGCAATTCTAAAATACGATTGGTAAAACAACTTTTGTTACATCCCACGCAATTAATAAACTGGCACCATTGCCAGATTTCTCAAAGGTCATCACAAAGTTTTCAAGCATTTCGGATTGCTGTTGTACCGGAATATCCAACCGGGTTACATCTTTGGTTGCATCATATTTAAAAGCACCCCAGGTATCCACTTCGCTGTTTAAAATCATAGTCCATTTTTCAGCATATGGTATGCAATAAAGTGTGTATCTGCCCTTTTTAATTTTTACACCACCAATACGCACATTTACAAAAAATTCAATTTCTGTGGCTTCATTGGCACCCAACCTCCATATTTTGCCGTACTCCAATAAATCGCCAAATATCACACGGCCATTTTTTTGTGGTCTGCTATAAATAACCCTTGCTATTAATGGCTCCGTTGCTTTATCCTGAATTTTTAAAACAGGATAACCATTGGGATAATAGCTTATATCCAATGGCGACTTATCTACTGGCGGAAATTTGGTTTGGCCCATTGAAATAAAACTAAGACAGCAGCAAATAAATGCGATGAACATATACTTCATATTTAAATTTTATGGTTACAAAACTAACGGATTTAATGTAGGCGATGGATTTTGCTGAAAGGATTATTTAACCACTTATAGAAAATATCAGGATTTTTTAAGCCACTCTTTTGCAAACTGTTTTAGGTCAGGAAAAAACTTAACATAACACTTTTGTAAATGTTCGTATTCTTTTTCAAAAACTGCAAATGCAATATCGCTTTCCTGTAAATAGGCTGCCCTGCGTACCAGGCCACCAAAGCCTTTATTAATGCCCTCCCTAAAGCGATAATGATATAGCCAGTTTTGTGCGATCATATAAGGCAGCATTTGAGAAAACTTGGATGGTAACCAAATTTGCTGCTGTTGCAAAACCTTGTAAGTAGATTGTGCAAATTCATTCAGCGATGCAGGGGTTTTAAATTCCAACAGATCGTTGGCGAGAAAATGGTCATAAACAACATCTATAAATGCCCCCGCATACAAACGGTATTGTGGCCTGAAAAACTGCTTGGCTTCTATGGTGTAAGGATGTTCATCGGTAAATGTATCAATTGCCCTGTGCAGCATAATGCCTTTTTGAATTTCGGCAGGATAGGCTTCTTTGCTTTTGCCTTTTACATAATCACTAATCATGTTGCCTACCAGTATGTTTGGTTGGTTAAAAGAAAGCCAGGCATGTGCCAGTAAATTCATGTTGCAGTATTTTTTAATTACCGGCAATTAGTATAAAACTGATTACCTGAAATATTTTATATTTAAAAGTACCTCATTTGCCCCAAACCGTTGCCACATTTAGCTTTTAACTGTTTATCATCAAATGGCTTTTCCCAAAAATGAGCCACCTGAATAGTAAAAGGGTTGATTCACTGTATTCCTTTGTTTAATTAAATCCTTTAAAAAAAGGAGTAGAAAATGTATCAAATTAATTAGAACAAAATTATTTTACAGCAATACTTGTACCCAGGATATTACCACGCTTTATTACTCCATTAACAATAAAGTTGCTGCTGTAAGTGATTGATAAATTATTTTTGTATTTACAATCATGCAACTGCTTAAAAAAAACATTTCGTTATTCCTGTTAATCCTATTGTTTATAATGAATGGGCCTGCAATTGCACAGGTAAAATTTATAGCAACCATTTCTCCTGCAATTATTGGTAAAGATGAAACTGCACAATTTAAGCTGCTGGTAGAAAATGCCCAACAGGGTGCAACCATAAATGCCCCCGTTTTAAAAGGATTTATAGTTATCAGCGGCCCCTACCAGGAAAGTGGCATGGAAGAAATAAATGGTACTATCAGCAGATACGTTGGCTATACCTATATACTTAAACCAACAGGTA
>JAYTTM010001173.1:0-11184 GCA_043745055.1 Chitinophagaceae bacterium
CTATTTTAAAAAATCGATTTTTTGGGAAAAAGTGAATTTGTTGTTTGGGTACAAAGCCAGAAATAAACTATCAAAATCGAACAAAATAGTAAAGCTGTAGAAAGTGATTTTAAGATAAAGACAACCACTCATTTTAAAAAATGTGACCAAAATACGTGGATTTTTTTCTTAAATTATCCTATTTTAAAAAAAGCTGAATGTCTGCTTGCCCTCATAAATTACCGGGAAACTCATAAATACATTTGCCTTCCCCACCTTAATACTTCCGGTTATTTTTATGGTTACCTCATTACGGAAAAAAGTATTTAACCCATTTTTTAGCAAGTTTTTCATGTCTACATTTATTTTCAATGGTATAGAAAACTCCTCCTTTCTCGGTATGCTAATTTGGTATTCCTGGGCAGTATGACCGAGGTAAGCATCATTTATAAAAATATCCACATCTGTATTTTTTAGCTCTAATCCATAGTTATTCGGATTAAAGTATACCAAATCCATTTTAACTGCTGTGGACGAGAAACCTAGTTTTTCAATGCTGAAGTTATTGAACGTTCTGTATTCCAATGCCTTTGGTGTGCTACAGGCTATAGGTAATATTGACAGTAATACCAAAAAGAGTGGGAGCGTAGCCTTTCTATTTATCATCGTTAAGCTTAGTAATAATCAGAGACACTAAATTAAGCTCTTATTAAATCAATAGTGTTTGTGTTAATTCAATGCTGATAAGTTAACAATATATTGTGGCAGAAATTGGCTAACTACTTTAGTAATTAGTCTGTATATGTATGCAGATTTACACAAATCATTTATACTAATTTTAATGGTTAAAATATTAAGTAATATAATATTGATTGTAAAGTAAATATAATAATTAACGAGATAAAAAAGCTATATATATTTAGGCAATAATTAGTATAATTATCAAATAGTAACCGGATAAAAAATAAGCGAAATAAAAGTGTAAATAAAAATTACAAAATAATGATAAACAATTGTTAAGGATAAACATTTAAATAAAAAAATCAATACAACTCTTCTTTTTCATTATTTTGTAATCTTTCAATGCCTTTTTTCACAATAATTCGAAAAAAAGGTAATTTACAGTCTCCATAAAATTTTAGTTAGAACCAGGAATCGGAAATTTAATTGATCGGGTTTTTGAATTTAATATCCAATTGCAGCTGTGCTTTTTTGGCAGGGGTATGCTAATTCCCATTATGAGTTAAGATTAATAAAGATGAAACTTCTTTTACTGAAGATATCAAATCAGCTTTTACTTTTAAATGTAGAATAATAATATTTGTTTAATAATTTCCCTAAATGGCTATTATCTGGAATAAATCGTTTTTAAAAAATTTTTATTAAATTTCCCTTGTTTTCTTTTTTCGCTGGTTTTTTTGCACAGGTTGCATTTTCCGTAGTTAACTTTTTTATCCTTATAATTGCTTTGAGTGTGTTTGCCATTTTTCTGGAGTGTAGAATAAGGAAAGGATTTAAAGAAGTGGATAGAAAAAAATTTGAGTGGCTGGTGATCTTGCGGGCCTGCAATAAAATGGAGTCTTTGATTCAGTCGAAATTTTTAAAATGTCAGGGGGTTAGCTAATATCTTTCTGGTGATACAAATGAAAAAGGGGGCTAATGTAAAAACGCCATTGATTTTTTAATGGGATCGGCTAATTCGAACTTCTATTGATAGTTCCATTTTAGTTCAAGTCGAAAATGAACTGCACTCAAGATGCCTTCCATAAATTGATGCGGTATGGGGCTGTAGACTATATTTAGCCAATGAATGTAAATGGGTTGATTGCTTTTTAATTTATTAATCTAGCCTGGCCTGGTCTTTTGGAATTTAATTGGTTAACTTTTTGATCAGTTAACATTCTCTAATGTTGTAATTTCAAATCCGAGGGCGAATAAACATTATTAGTATGTTTCAACTTTGTGGCATTATGGCAGTCGTTAACGAAGGTCCGGAATTTTAAGATTAGGAATCTCCTACTCTAAACTTTCAGCATATTTATTTTTTAAATATAAATGGCAAAATAGCAGACTTAATAGATTGCAGAAATATTTTAATGTGTAATCATTGCTTTCAAAACTAGTGCAAAATGTAAAAGTGGCTGTTGCCATGGTAGGTGATGAAATCAATTTTGATATCGAAAATTCCAAGTATTTGTTTCCATCTTACTTCAAAAAGATAAGTTGTCGGCAGACTCCTGTTTACGATTCCTTGCCATAAGAATTTTTGCCCGATTCCCGTTTTGCAGGTATTTCATTTGGCGATCATAATTCTCAATAGCCGGTTCATTTATGCTCTATTTATTTTACCAGCAGAAATATCAAAAGTCATCAGAAACTGCTATTTAGAATTTCTTTCTGGGTTGTTAATAGCGTCTTTTTATAGACATGTAAAGAGCCAGTATTTAAACAATAAAGTCCGGCAATTAGCCGGACTTTATTGTTTAAATCTTTTACTCAAATTATAGTTAAATCAAATCCGCCATATCTGGTATTTCAGCAGCTTTATAAAAGCCTGCATCCAATTTTTTCTTGGTTTCTTCAAATGCTTTAAGCGTAATATCAATGTCTTCAAAACTATGAGCAGCTGTCGGTATAATTCGGTAAATGATATCACCTTTAGGTATTACCGGATAAACAACTATCGAGCAAAATACATGATAATTTTCTCTCAGGTCCATCACCATTTGTGTAGCTTCAGGCACGTCACCTTTCATATATATTGGTGTTACCGGGGAATTAGTGTTGCCGATATCAAAACCTCTTTCCTGTAAGCCAGTTTGTAGCCGGTTAACATTTTGCCATAATTTTTCTCTAAGTTCCGGCATTGTTTCTACCATCTCCATTCTTTTTAGCATTCCGGCTACAATCATCAGTGGCAAACTTTTGGCAAAAATCTGACTACGGGTATTGTAGCGCAAAAATTTCAACACGGCCTTAGGGCCGCTTATAAATGCACCAATGCTGCCCATGCTTTTTACAAATGTGCTGAAGTATAAGTCGATATCCGCCTGGCAATCCTGTGCTTCATCAGCACCTGCACCTGTTGGCCCCATATAGCCAAACCCATGTGCATCGTCTATTAATATTCTAAACTGGTATTGTTTTTTTAGCGCAACTATTTCTTTTAATATTCCCTGTTCGCCATCCATGCCAAATACGCCTTCTGTAATTACCAAAATACCTCCACCGCTTTTTTCTACCATCTTTTCAGCACGTTGAAGTTGTTTTTCAAAGTCTGTTACATTATTGTGCTTAAATGCATAAGTATAACCCAAATGCAGGCGGATGCCATCCATAATGCAGGCATGTGCCTCCGCATCGTATACAATTACATCCCGCCGGTTAACCATTGCATCAATGCAACTCATAATGCCCTGGTAGCCAAAATTCAGTAGCATCGTATCTTCCCTGTTTACAAACCTGCTTATTACTTTTTCCAGTTCTTCATGCCTGGCAGTATTGCCACTCATCATTCTTGCACCCATCGGGTTACCCATGCCATAGTTGGCTGCGGCGTCTGTATCTGCTTTTCTTACGTCTGGATGATTTACCAGCCCCAAATAATTATTAAGACTCCACACAATCATTTCTTTACCCCTGAATTGCATCCTTGGGCCCAATTCACCTTCCAGTTTTGGAAATGCAAAATAGCCATGTGCTCTATCCATGTGCTGACCGATTGGTCCGCCGTCTTTTACTAATTTTTCAAAAACATCTGCCATACTTATTTTGTTGTTAGTGGTTTGTAGTTTGTATTTAAAAGAAGCTTAGTGCTTTATTCAATCAAAAAAATATATTACGCCATTTTGTGATAGAAAGTTCGCTTACCAAAGCAAAATGGCAATTGCGACCATTTACATTTATCTACATGCATATCATTGATGATTAAAACAAGCATAAGCTATTGATAGCGTTGAAAATAAATAATTTTGATAATTTCAAAAATACGCTTTCAATAATCCATCAATTCTTATTGAATAATTGATACAAAATTAAGTTATTGAAACTAAAAACTATTAACATAGAGTTAACCGGGCAAATCCAAAATTTTCGCATATAACAATTTTAAAATTGTTACAGTATTTGCGCAACGCATTGAGTTTAGTACTGTAATGTGGCTCCTTAGTCTGCCTTTCGGTGGCCATTGTTAGGGGCTAAAGCGAAAATTTCGATTATAGGTAACTAATCCATCAATCCATCAATAATCAAAACAGTTGCAGCTATATTTGTAAAAATATTTTGTATGCCCCGAAAGTTTTTCATATTTACTGTAATTGTATTGCAGCTTCCTTTTATAGCATTAACACAGACTCCCAACTCCAAATCAATTGCTCAAAAACCAAAGCTGGTGGTTGGTCTTGTTATTGATCAAATGCGTTGGGATTTTTTATATCGCTACAATGATTTATACACAGCTAATGGGTTTAAAAGATTATTGAAAGATGGCTATAGTTGCGAAAATACCTTGATATCTTTTATGCCGACTTATACTGCACCGGGGCACACCTCTGTTTACACGGGCAGTGTGCCAGCCATACATGGTATTGTAGGCAATAACTGGTATGATAAAACAACGGGTACAAGCGTTTATTGTACCCAGGACGACGCTGCTCAAACTGTCGGGAGCAAATCCACTGCTGGAAAAATGAGTCCTAAAAATTTATTGGCTACTACAGTAACTGATGAACTTAGGTTGGCCACAAATTTTAAAAGTAAGGTAATTGGTATCGCTCTCAAAGACAGGGGAGCAATTTTGCCAAGCGGTCATAGTGCCAATGCTGCATATTGGTATGATGGAGAGGAGGGTAAATGGATAACCAGTTCTTATTACATGAAGGAGTTACCAGTTTGGGTTAATGATTTTAACGCCATTGATTTTCCAGCAAAATACATGGGTAAAACTTGGAATCTTGATACAACTAAATCGCTTTACATACAAAGTACCGAAGATGATGTGCCCTTTGAAGGCAACATTTTGGGCGAGGCAGGCGTAGTATTTCCACATCAGCTTGGTAGCATAAAAACAGGTAGAAACGAAGCTTTTAAAACAACTCCTTTTGCCAATACTTTTACTTTTGATTTTGCAAAGACAGTTGTAAAGAATGAACAATTGGGCAATAATTCAGTACCTGATTTTTTAACGGTTAGTATTTCCTCAACTGATTACATTGGTCATACTTTTGGCCCTAATTCAATGGAGATAGAAGATACCTACCTGAGATTAGATAAAGACATTGCTGATTTTTTGCAATACCTTGATAAGGTAGTTGGCAAAGACAATTATTTGTTTTTTTTAACAGCCGATCATGGTGTTGCGCATGTTCCTGCGTTTTTGAACCAACATGCTATACCTGCTGGTGTAGTAGATGAAGCCGGTTTATTAACAAAAATTAATCAATCGGTACAAGATAAATTTGGTGTTAAAAAAGCTATCACAACCATTATGAATTACCAGATTTACCTCGGAGATATCTCACTCAATAAACGTAAAGACGTCACTTCATTTATTATTGCTGAATTAAAAAAAGAACCATATATCGTAAATGCAGTAGAGTTAGAAAAAATATCAGAAGCAACTTTACCCGAGCCACAAAAAAAAATGATGATAAATGGGTATACACCAAGCAGAAGCGGAGATATCCAGTTTGTATTTACTCCAGGATATTTTGACGGTGGTACAAAAGGAACGACTCACGGGTTATGGAATCCATATGATGCACATATTCCCTTGCTATTTTATGGCTGGAATATAAAGCAGGGTAAAACAAACCGGGAAACATATATGACAGATATTGCTGCAACCATTGCTGCTATGCTACAAATACAAATGCCGAGTGGGTCTATTGGTAAGGTAATTACAGAAGTGATAAAATGATGTTTTTTATACAATGTAAGCCATCAGTATCTCATCGATAAAAGTATCTTTTTCTTTCAAATATGTATATTTTTTTAGTGTGCCTTCTTTTTCAAATCCCACTTTTTCATAAAGGCTGATGGCTTTTAAATTTTGTACGGCTACACTTAATTCAATTCGTAAAAAGCCTAGATCTTTTGCGTAGTCTATAATTGCTTTCATCATTAAGAAACCATATCCTTTGCCTGCCCACTTTGGATGAACTGCAACACCACCCAGGTAAACAATATGGGCCGAACGATAAGTGTGCGGCACCAGTTTAAACATACCAACCGGCAACCTCTCTTCATTAAAATAAATAAAAACCAATTCTTTTTGCACCAGTTCGGTAAAAATGGGATTGAAGGCTGCTTCATCCATTGGTTCATACAATAAAAAGGGGTTTATAGCAGGATGCATATACAATTCATAAAAAAAATTGATATCCTTTATAATTGCTTTTTTAATCATTTCAACAAATTTAAATCGGGTTGGGCGTATTTATAAACCTTAAGATAAATGGTGGTTTTGGTTTGATTTACACCATTAATTTCCGATAGCTCATTTACAAAAGTTACCAGGTGATTATTATCCCTGCACATAACATCAACCTCTAAATCGTAATCGCCGGACGTCATTGCTAAAAAACTTACTTCGGGCAGTTGAGCAATGCTTTGTGCAACTGATTCTTTCAGCGTAGCCGGCCTTACAAACACTGCAATATGTGCATATGATTTAAATCCTACCTTATCCGGATCAACCCTGCCTATTATGTTAACCGTGCCTTCATCAATCAGTTTATTAAATCTTGTACGAACTGTGCCTATGGAAACTTTTAATTGTTCTGCAATTACAGTAAAGGACATCCGCCCATCTTTTTGCAGAAAAGATAAGATGGCAAAATCAAGATCATCTAGTATAAAAGTGTTGTTAGCCATAAAATTGCATAACAAATATCGAACTTTAAAATAAAAAATTATTATTATTTTGGTTTTAAAATAAAATATTTATAATTTTCAATCTTATTTCTGCAAAATTTATAGTTAAAACTCATTTATGAAATACGCTCCTATTCAAAATTTTATCAATGGCGCATTTGTTACCCCGGTAACCAACAAAACCATACAAGTAATTTCTCCCATCGATGGAACCTTATTATCTACCGTACCAATCTCCACTAAAGAAGATTTAAATGTAGCTGTTGAAGCTGCTACTAAGGCATTTCCTGCCTGGAGTAAAACCCCAATAAAAGAAAGAGTACAGGTGTTTTTTCGTTACAAAACTTTGCTGGAAAAACATTTAAAAGAACTGGCTGAATTGTGCAGCGAAGAAAATGGTAAAACTTACGGAGAGTCTGTTGCTGAAATTGAAAAATGTATAGAATTGACAGAATTTGCTACATCATTACCTCAATTAGTAACCGGCGAAGTGTTGGAAGTAAGCAGGGGAGTGGAGTGCCGTACAGAGCATGTTGCACTTGGCGTAGTGGCATCTATTGTTCCATTTAATTTTCCTGCTATGGTACCCAACTGGACCTTACCCAATGCCATTGCTTTGGGCAATTGTATGATCATAAAGCCATCAGAAAAAGTGCCATTGTGTTGTGGCCGTTTAGCTGAGTTATTAAAAGAAGCCGGCTTGCCGGATGGAGTATTTACTATCGTACATGGAGATGTAGAAATTGTTGAAGCTATCTGCGATCACCCAAAAATTGAAGCGGTATCTTTTGTTGGCAGCACAAAGGTGGCCAAAATTGTTTACCAAAGAGCAACGGCTAACTACAAGCGTTGCCTTGCGTTGGGTGGTGCAAAAAATCACTTAATGGTGCTGCCGGATGCGATTCCCGGAATGACAGCGCAAAATGTTGCCGCAAGTATGAGTGGCTGTGCAGGCCAGCGTTGTATGGCAGCTAGTGCTATGATTGGTGTGGGTAATGTAGATGCTATTGTTGAAAAAATTTGTGAAGAAGCCAGAAAGATTGTGCCCGGAGAAAACCTGGGTGCTGTAATTAATAAAGCATCGCAGGAAAGGATTGAAAGGTTTATTGGTGAAGCTGAACGAGATGGTGCAAAAATATTGTTAGATGGGAGAAATACTAAAGTTGCTGGAAAGGAAAATGGCACTTATGTAGGGCCTACAGTTATTGATTATGTAACACCGCAAATGAGTGTTGCTACAGAAGAAATTTTTGGCCCGGTCATTTCCATCATGCGAACCAATACAGTAGATGAAGCATTGGCCATAGAAAATGCCAATCCTTACGGCAATGCAGCCAGTGTATTTACGCAAAATGGCGCTATGGCAAGATACATTATTGATAAAGCAAGCGCCGGTATGATTGGTGTAAACGTTGGTGTGCCCGTACCAAGAGAGCCATTTAGTTTTGGTGGCTGGAATGAAAGTAAGTTTGGCGTAGGCGATATAACAGGCAAAAGTTCTATCGAATTTTGGACTAAGTTGAAGAAGACTACTACCAAATGGAATGCGGAGGCTGGAGTAAATTGGATGTCATAGACCTCCCTAAACCTGCTGATAAAGCGGGAGACTTTAGATCCATTTAATTTAGTTATTTGTATTATAGGAGTTGATTTTTTTGTACTTGGCTTTTGTACTACTATTAAGCATCGTTGTGTCACTCACTTGTACTTTTTGAGCTTTATTGAGCAAGTCCTTATACAACTTGAGGCTTCAATTTTGCATGTAAGTTTTACAAATTATAAATTTTTTGCGATGGCGAAAGCGAACAAGACAATGGTTAAAATAATTCCTGACGAAACTATCATTAGGAAGATATTCTTTTTGCGTGGGCAGAAAGTGATGCTGGATTTTGATATTGCCGCTTTATACGAAGTCGCCACCAAAGTACTAAATCAAGGTATTAAGCGAAATACAGAAAGATTTCCAGAAGATTTCATGTTTAGGCTAACAGCAAAAGAATGGCAAAATGTGCGGTCACAATTTGTGACCGCATCGTCAGAAATAATTGAAAAACAACAAACTAAAAATATGCGGTCACCAATTGCAACCGCATCCCAAAGCAAAAGAAATATTGGCGTTGCACCTTATGCTTTTACTGAACACGGAATTACTATGCTCGCAAGCGTTTTAAGAAGTGAGCGTGCAGTAAAAATGAGTATAGCCGTAGTGAGGGCATTTATCGAATTGAAAAAGATGGCCACAGGCTATTCCGAAATAGCACAGAAACTCACATTAATTGAGGACAGGCTGGGCGAACATGATGTGCAACTCGGTTCAATACATGATGCAATAGAAAACCTGATGGATGAAAAGGTGAATGAAAAAATTGAAAAGGAACAATGGAAAGAGCGGGAAATGATTGGATTTAAAAAATTGCTTTAGAAAACGAATTAAAATGGGTGGAATATATAAGTGGCGTATAAAGTTGCCCAATTATATACAAGCATCATTCATCAGATGTACTTCTTGAGATCACAATTTGTGACCTCAAGTTTCATAAATTCTTAATTGTTTGCTATGGCAAAAGCGAAAAAAGCTGTTGTTAAAATTATTCCTGACGAAACAATTATCAGGAAGATTTATGTTTTGCGTGGACAGAAAGTAATGCTAGACAAGGACTTGGCAGAATTGTATGGAGTTGAAACGAGGATATTAAACCAGGCGGTTAAAAGGAATCAAAGTCGTTTTCCACCTGATTTCATGTTTCAGTTAACAAGGGATGAATACAATTCTCTAAGATCACAATTTGTGATCTTAGAGAATTCCTCACGGGGTAATTACAGTAAGTTTAATCCTTTTTCTTTTACTGAACAAGGTGTGGCAATGCTTAGTGGTGTTATCAATTCTGCAAAAGCCATTGAAATGAATATTGCTATTATGAGGGCATTTGTGGAAACAAGAAAGTTATTGCATAGCAATAAAAAGATTGCCGAACAGATTAAAAAGATTTTTGAACGGCTTGGTGAACACGATGTGCAACTGTCAGCGATTTACGATGCCATGGAAAATATGATGGATGAAAAGATGGATGTAAAAATTGAAAAAGAACAGTGGAAAGAGCGGGAAAGAATTGGATTTAAAAAATAGTTTTTGAAAAATCATAAAGGATAAAAAAATAATTGGTCTATAAAGTTGCCCAATGATATACAGGTACAAGAGAGTGACACAACGATGATGCCATAAAAACCAAATGCCGGTTAAAAAAATATAAATTCATTTTTCTATTTCTAATTTTTGGGATAGGAGCAAAATATATAAATTATGCAAACACAAACAATATCCGAAGGACAAGAAATAGTAAACGACAGCCAGGAATATACCCTGTTTAGCTGGAGCAAACAAAAAGGCACCAACCCTATTGCAGTAAAATATGCAAAGGGTGTGTATTTATATGATTACGATGACAACCGTATCATTGATTTTTCAAGCGGATTAATCAATATGAATATTGGGCATGGTAACCAGCGTATTACCGAAGCAGTAGTGAAGCAAATGCAGGAAGTGGCGTGTGTATCGCCAAGCTGTGTTACAAAAGTTCGTGCTGATTTGGGAAAGAAACTGGCGGAAATTTGTCCCGGCGATTTAAACAAAACTTTCTTCACATTGTGCGGCGCCACGTCTATTGAAAACGGCATCAAGCTGGCAAGGTTATATACCGGCCGGCATAAAATTTTAAGCCGCTATCAATCTTATCATGGCGCAACAATGGGTGTTATTTCCGCTGGCGGCGATCCCCGAAAATTGCCGGTAGATTCACAGCAATCACCCAACTTTGTACATTTTGATTTACCTAATTTATATCGCTGGGAATATGGCGAAGAAAATTTATTGAAAGAATCTATTGCTTCGCTGGAACGTATTATTGCGTATGAAGGGCCTAACAATATTGCTGCGGTTTTGCTGGAAGGCGAATCGGGAACATCCGGTTGTTTGCAGTATCCAAAAGGCTACCTTAAAGCAGTAAGAGAGATTACAAAGAAGCATGGAATATTAATGTTAATGGATGAAGTAATGAGTGGCTTTGGCCGTACCGGCAAATGGTTTGGATTTGAGAACCATGATATTATTCCTGATATGATTGCGATGGCGAAGGGTTTAACATGTGGCTATATTCCGTTTGGTGCATTACAGGTGAGTGAAAAAATTGTAGCTAAGTTTGATGATGTAGTGATGCCGCTGGGACTAACTTATTCTGCCCATGCAGTTTGTTGTGCTGCTGCATTGGAAACTTTAAAAATTTATGAAGAAGATGGATTGCTGGAGAATGCAGTGGTAATGGGCAAATACATGGA
>JAYTTM010001174.1:0-3006 GCA_043745055.1 Chitinophagaceae bacterium
CCCTTACAATCATTCATCAGGGACCTGGCTATTTCAGGCAACCCATCTTTTTTTATAAGTGGCAGAATGGCCAGTTTGGTAGGGGCAATTTTAGCTGGAATTTTTAATACTACACGGCTGTCTTCGGTTCCATCTTCTTTTGTCCATTTTTCCTGTTTGTAAGCAAGGCTCATTATGGTTAGGAATAACCGATCAAGACCTACTGAGGTTTCTACCACATAAGGTACATAATTACCAATGGGTTTACCTTGCTCATTCAAATCATTATCGAAGTACTGTATTTTCTTTTTACTGTAAGTTTGATGCTGAGTTAAATCAAAATCGGTGCGGCTGTGAATACCTTCCAGTTCTTTCCAGCCAAAAGGAAATTCAAATTCAATATCAAGCGCTGCATCAGCATAATGCGCCAGTTTTATGTGATTGTGAAAACGTAATTTTTCTGCAGGCACACCCAGGCTTTCATGCCATCTTTTTCTTTCTTCTTTCCAGTAATTAAACCATTGCATCTGGCTGCCCGGGCGGATAAAAAACTGCATTTCCATTTGTTCAAATTCTCTCATCCTGAAAATAAACTGGCGGGCAACAATTTCGTTGCGGAACGCCTTACCGGTTTGTGCAATTCCAAAAGGAATTTTCATCCGACCAGTTTTTTGCACATTTAAAAAATTTACAAAAATACCCTGAGCGGTTTCAGGCCTCAGGTAAACAATATTGTCTCCTTCATTTTCTGCAGCTACGGCACCAAACGCAGTGCTAAACATCAGGTTAAACTGACGGACATCTGTCCAGTTGCAGGTTTTACTGATGGCACATTTTATTTTCTTGTCTTCTATTAATTGTTTTAAACCAGCATAATCATCTTTAGCCAGCAATACATCCATGGCAGCTAACACGACTTTGGCATCAACTTCGGGCAATGTTTCTGCATATCCTTCAATCAAATGATCAACCCGGTAGCGTTTGTTGCTGTCTTTGTTGTCAATCATTGGGTCGCTGAAATTATCAACGTGGCCGCTGGCTTTCCATGTGGTGGGATGCATAAAAATAGCGGCATCAATACCTACAATATTATCATGTAACTGCGTCATGCTTTTCCACCAGTAATCCCGGATATTTTTTTTTAGCTGGGCGCCATTCTGGCCATAATCATATACTGCACTCAAGCCATCATAAATTTCACTCGATTGAAAAATGTAACCATATTCTTTACAGTGAGCAATCAGCTCAGCGAAGATGTTTGTTTCGTTTGCCATAACGGCAAAGATAATGGGATATAAAAAAAAGTATTCAAGATTTGAAACTAATCCTTTTCAGTTGATGCTTGCAGGTTGTTTTTAATTTCTTCTTTGGCTTTTAGGATGGCTTTATACATAACGTCATTGTCTGTAAGAAATTGGAACAGCCTTTCACCCGGCGTTTTATCCAGCCAAATTTTTAATTGAATTTCCTGTACATGCTTGGGGGTATCTGTCATAATTTATTTCAATTTTTCATTCTCCCAATGCCTCGTTGCATCCCTGCTGTTTTTTTTCTCAAAATTCTTTTGTAAGGCATCAGTTAAGTCAACACCCGTTTGGTTGGCAAGGCAAATCAATACCCATAGTACATCGGCCATTTCATCACCCAACTCTTTTCCCTTATCGCTTTCTTTGTAAGATTGTTCACCATATTTTCTCACCATTAAGCGGGACAACTCTCCTACTTCTTCCATCAATATCCCCAGATTAGTGAGTTCATTAAAATACCGAACGCCGGTTGTTTTTATCCATTGGTCTACATCTGTTTGTGCCTGTTGAATGGTCATACTGGTAGTTATTTATAAGATAAATATTCTTGAAAGTAAAAGCATCTGCTTGTAACAGGAACAACTTGTTGTTATAAAGTTAACCTTTGGCATAAGGTATAACCAAATAAAACTCCGATGTTTTGAAAAGAAATTATTAAAATGAAGAAGTGAAGTGCAGCCGATGGAATATTTATTTTTCTGCAGCTAAACTCATCACTTCCTCATACATTTTTTGACTTTCATGCGTGAGTGCGTCAAAATTAATATCAAGTTGTGGAAGCAGGTCTATCAGGGCATTGATACGGCCTTCTATTTGAAAAAATTTATTGATAACGATTACTTTTTTAGCCTGCAAAATACAATAACCACTTTGAAAAGTCCCTCTTTCAAACCTTATTACATAACCGTTTTGCTCTGCAATACTTTCTATTCTATCTAATGTGTATTGTGTGTATTTCATGCCCTTAATATTGTACCAATCCCTGTAGGGGGTTTAATATCTTTAATTATTAGTGCAACTTCCTTTAATAGCAAGGATTTAAAAAATAAGATTCTCCACAGTTTGTGGATTAAAAAATCATGCGCTGATGGTTAATAAACTTTTTATCACAGGATGATTATTGTCTCGCATTTTCTTTACATATAAATCTGTTTCAATAAAAATTATTTAATTCAGCAAACTCTAAGTTCCTCTTTATGGTACGGAGGAACGCTGCCGACTACTTATTCGTCATCCTTATAATCGGCACAATCATTTCTTCTAAACTAACACCGCCATGCTGAAAGGTATTTTTGTAATAATTTACAAAATGATTGTAGTTGTTGGGATAGCAAAGGAACACATCGCCTTTGGCAAAAATGTAGGATGAATTTACATTGGGTACCGGCAGCCCAGCTTCTCTTGGATCTTTAAATGCCAATACATCCTTTGGTTCGTAGTTAAGGTTGCGGCCATGTTTGTAGCGCAGATTGGCTGTTGTTTGTTTATCGCCAATTACCTTAGCCGGCGTTTTTACCCGCACGCTTCCATGATCTGTACCTACAATCACCGTTACTTTTTTATCAGCAATTTTTTTAAGCGCCTGATGTAATGGTGAATGTTTAAACCAGCTCTGGGTAATACTTCTGTAGCTGGTTTCATCGCCTGCCAGTTCTTTTAACACTTCCATTTCTGTTCGGGCATGGCTTAGCATATCAACAAAATTATAAACAATAACATT
>JAYTTM010001175.1:0-3002 GCA_043745055.1 Chitinophagaceae bacterium
CGAAAATGTAAGCAACTATTTTCTACCATTCATAAAATAATTAGTCCTGCTTTCTTTATATACATTGAACTTTCTTATTTTCATTTCCTAAACCAACAGTTTATGTATATTCCTAAATGGACAACCATTTTAAAACTCCCGCTATTTGTATTACCAGCCTTGCTTTTTGCAGTTACTCAAGTAAATCAGCTGCCATTTACTTTCAGGGAAATTGCTTTTGAAGATACCGTCAAAAAAGATACAGTTACATACGAAGCGTTTAAGGGCTTGCCCCTTAAAGCCACCCGAAAAATTTCCTTTAATTCCAAAGAGGGTTCATGGATGAGTCTGGATATTAGTCCTGATGGACAGACCTTACTATTCGATTTAATGGGAGATATTTATAGCATGCCAGTTACTGGTGGAAAAGCTATTGCCCTTACAAAAGGGTTGGCGTACGATGTGCATCCACGGTACAGCCCGGATGGTAAAAAAATCCTTTTTATTTCCGATAGAAGTGGAGCCGATAATGTATGGTACATTGATACTGAAAAGAAAGACACAGTGCAAATAACAAACGATCAAAATCAATTTTTCCCCAGTGCCTGCTGGACGCCGGATGGAGAATATATTGTTTTTGCCAAAGGCCGCAGAAATACGAAATTGTACATGGCACATCGCAAAGGAGGTGCTGGCGTACAACTGATAGATGTACCTGCTAATTTAAAAACAATAGACCCTGTAGTGAGTGCAGATGGACGATACATTTATTACAGCAAACGAAACGGCGCATGGAATTATAATGCTGAATTACCTCAATACCAGGTGGGTGTTTATGATAGAGAAAATGGTAAAATAAATACCATTACTTCCCGTTATGGATCAGGATTTACACCGGTGCTTTCTAAAGATGGAAAATGGCTGGTGTACGGCAGCAGGTTCGAAGATAAAACAGGGTTGGTGTTGCGTAACCTGGAAACCAGCGAAGAGAAATGGCTGGCTTACCCGGTACAGCGGGATGAACAGGAATCTATTGCCCCCTTGGGTGTATTGCCAGCTATGGCTTTTGCACCAGATAGTAAAGCATTGTTTGTTTCTTTTGGAGGTAAAATTCACCGGGTGCCCATTGATGGTACTGCCATCACAGAAATTCCTTTTAATGCTGATTTGAATCTTGAATTGGGCCCTCAGCTTGCTTTTAAATATCGGGTAAGCGATACTGCATTTCAGCAATCGACGCAGATAAGAGATGCGGTTCCATCTCCTGATGGAAAACGATTAGCCTTTACAGTGTTGAACCGTTTGTATGTAATGGATTATCCCGGGGGGAAGCCAAAAAGGGTTACAAACAATGAATTTACAGAAGCAGAACCAACCTGGGCACCAGACGGTAATTCAATCGTTTTTACTACCTGGAATACAGAGGGAGGTAACCTTTACCGGATACCATTAATAGGAAAAAATACTGCTATTCAAAAACTAACGAAAGAAACAGGTTTATACCAGAATCCCACCTTTAATATAGCGGGAGATAAAATCGCTTTTATCCGCAGCAAACCAAGGGTATATAAAAATGCTTATGGTCCCGGATATGATGGAAATGAAGATGAGCTTTGCTGGATTGCTGCTACAGGTGGTGATGTTAACCTGATTGACAAAAATTTTGGCCGTTACAATCCACATTTTGTAAAGGGCCAGCCAGACAGGCTGTATCTTACCAATGGATCTGGCGATCTTATTTCTATCAAGCTTGATGGTACAGACGAAAAGAAAATTGCCCATGTTACCGGCATCACAACTTATGGAAGTATACCCATGAAATATGGAAGACCTGACCCCGAAAAACTTAAATGTATTGTTGGCGCAGATGATCAGAATGATAGGGAAAGCGAGGTTGTGTTGCCATCAGCTGCTGCCTTAATTACGATGTCGCCTTTAGGAGATCGTGCCTTAACGCAGATCAATAACGATATTTATCTGGTAACTATTCCTAAAACTGGTAAGCTATATAATATCTCAGTTTCCAACGCAGCTGATGCCGAATTTCCTGCCCGAAAATTAACAGAAGTAGGAGGTGAATTTCCTAGTTGGGAAAGCAATGGTAAAACAATACACTGGAGTTTAGGAAGTACGCATTTTACCTATGATGTAGAAAAAGCACAGGATTTTGATGACAGTGTAGTTGCTGCAAAAAAAATGCAGGACAAAAGAACTGCAGATTCAACAGCCAGACTAAATGCAGATTCTACCTTAAAAAAAGCTGCCGATTCTTTAAAGAAATCACTCGATTCATTGAAGGCAAAAGATACCACTGCAAAAAAGGATGCAAAAAAGGAAGAACCAAAATTTAAAGCAACTGAAAATGATGTAAAGGTGTTCTTTAAAAAAGATTTACCAACTGGCGCTATGTTGATGAAAAATGCACGAATCATTACTATGAAGGGCGATGAAGTAATTGAAAACGGCGATATACTAGTAGTAAATAACCGGATTACGGCAGTTGGAAAAACTGGTTCTGTCACTGCTCCGCCAGGTGTAAAAGAGATGGATATGAGTGGCAAAACAATTGTTCCGGGATTTGTAGACCCACATGCACATATGTGGCCCAACTGGGGAATTCATAAAAACCAGGTTTGGATATATGCAGCCAATCTTGCTTATGGTGTTACCACTACAAGAGATCCGCAAACTGCTACAACCGATGTGCTCACCTACAGTGATATGGTAGATGCCGGCAGCATGATTGGTCCAAGAGTTTATTCCACAGGTCCCGGCGTTGGTTATTGGTATTACAATGTAAAAGATTCTGCGCAGGCAGAAAATATTTTGCAGCAGTACAGTAAATATTATCATACCAAGTATATTAAAATGTATTTAACCGGTAACAGAAAGCAACGTCAATGGATTATTACTGCAGCCCGTAACCAGCAGCTGATGCCAACTACAGAAGGTGGGCTCGATTTTAAACTGAACATGACCAACTTGCTCGATGGTTATCCCGGCCACGAACATGCATTGCCTAT
>JAYTTM010001176.1:0-3000 GCA_043745055.1 Chitinophagaceae bacterium
AGTTCCTTGATTTTAGGCTGATGTGGAAAATTTCAGCCTTTTTATTCGGAGCCTTGATTTTTTTTGTTACTTTTTTTTATCAAGAAAAAAAAGTAAATAGATGCTAGCTCAAAAAAGTAAAGGCTTTGCGAACAAAATAATTAATCCTAAAAATTTAATCCTTTAAAACTTTTACCCCCTCCATGTTGATGGTGGTTACATAGGTATGATACGCCAGGCCTATTCGCTCATAAATTTCCTTCATCACATTTTCAACCTGTATAGCGGTTGCTTCATCTTTGCTCAACATAAATAAGGAAGGGCCGGAGCCTGAAATGCCGCCACCCAATGCGCCTGCAGCTTTGCATCTTTTCTTTACTTCATCAAACCCGGGAATTAAAATACTTCTTACCGGCTCTATTATAACATCCTCCAATGAACGGCCAACTAAATCAAGGTCATTTTTCATAAAGCCTGCTACCAGTCCGGCAATATTGCCCCATTGTTTTATAGCATCTTTCAACAATACCTCTTTACGCAAAATTTGCCGGGCATCCTTGGTGCGTACTTCTATCTGAGGATGTACAACCGTTACATATAATTCAGGTGCAGGAATCACCACAATATCCAACGGATGAATACTGCGGATTAAAGTGATACCGCCATAAATACAAGGCGCAATATTATCTGCATGCTTTACTCCCGATGCTACCTTTTCTCCAAACATAGCAAAGCGAACCAAATCGGGTTTTGAAAAAACATTGCCTAACAAATGATTGGCTGCAACTACCGCACCGGCAGCACTTGCTGCGCTGGAACCAATGCCACTACCGGGTTTTATTTTTTTATGAATGGTAACTTCAAAACCGATATTGCCCTGCAGCTCGTTGATCATTTCTATCAAGGGAGCACCGGCTGTATTCTGTGCAGGATCAAGCGGCAATGGATACCCATCCGCACTGTGGATAATAATTTTCTTTTCATCCAGCAGTTGTACCTCCATTATATCGTTGGGTTCATTGAGGCAAAGGCCTAAAATATCGAAACCGCAAACAAGGTTGGCAACTGTGCCGGGAGCTAATACTTTTACATAAGTATTGCGCCCCCCGTCTCCTGAAGGGGTGACAACTTTACTATCTCTTCTAAGTAAAGAACCGGCATTATCATTTGATCCTACATTTGATTGCATGACTTGTTGTTTTTTATTTGCTTTCTTTTTATCAAAGCCATTTTAAATTCTTGCAGCCCTTATAACATCTGCAAATACACCAGATGCAGTAACATCTGCACCGGCACCGGCACCTTTAATTACCAATGGCTGCTGCACATACCTGTCTGTATTAAACAGTACAATATTATCCTTGCCATACAAGTGGTAAAAATCATGCTGGGGTGGAATATGCTGCAAACCAACTGTTGCTTGCTGAACACCATTTATTGATGGTGTGTACGATGCTACAAACTTTAATTTACATCCTGCAGCAGTTGCCTCATCAAACAGCTTTTTAAAATGTGCTTCATGTTCTTCCATTGATTTATAAAAATCTTCTACAGTACCAATCATACATGCTTCGGGCATAAAGGAGTTGTTGGTAATGTCTTCCATTTCTATCACCTCCCCTGCTTCCCTGGCCAGTATCATTATTTTACGCATCACATCTTTGCCACTTAAATCAAGGCGTGGATCGGGCTCTGTGTAGCCCTCATCCTGTGCCTGCTTTACTACTGATGCAAAAGACTTTTTTCCATCATAATTATTAAAAACAAAATTGAGTGTACCACTTAAAACCGCTTCCATTTTATTGATGCTATCACCACTGCTTACCAAATCATTTAATGTACCAATAATGGGCAAACTGGCGCCCACATTGGTTTCAAATAAAAACGGTGCATTATACTGGCGGGATAATTTTTTTAATTTAGTATAATATTCATAGCTGGATGAGCAGGCAATTTTATTACAGGCAACTACCGCAATACTTTTATGTAACAACTCATTATAAATGGCTGCCACTGTTTCGTTTGCTGTAACATCTGCAAAAACGGCATTACGTAAATTTTTTGTTTTAATAGCATTTACAAATCCCAGCATATCCATCGGCTCTCCGGAATTTAACAGTTGTTTCCAGTTATTTAAATCTATGCCGCCGTCATTGAAATACATGTTTTTACTATTGGCAATGCCAACAACATTTATTCTTAAATGAAGTTTCTCCAATAAATATTTTTGTTGCTGCTGAATTTGTGCCAGCAGTTTACCCCCTACATTTCCTACTCCTGCAACAAATAAATTAACTTCTTTATAAACGGTTTCAAAAAACTCTTCGTGCAACACGTTAATAGCTTTTTTAACATCATGGGTTGATATTACTGCTGAAATATTTCTTTCGGATGAGCCTTGTGCAATCGCTCTCACATTTACACCATTGCGGCCCAGGTTGCCAAACATTTTGCCACTAATGCCGGGATGGCTTTTCATATTATCACCCACCAATGCAACAATCGCCAAATCTTTTTCTACAATAATCGGATCTACTTTTTTAGTTTCAATTTCATAAGCAAAAGCTTCATCAATGGCTCGTTGTGCGGCATCTGCATTGGCTAAATCAATACCAACACAAATGGAATGTTCAGAGGAGCTCTGTGTAATTAAAATGACGTTGATTTTTTTGGAAGCCAGTGCTTCAAACAGTCTTTTTGAAAACCCGGGGATGCCAACCATGCCACTACCTTCCAGGCTTAGCAGTGCAATGCTATTGATACTGGATATGCCTCTTGTACTATTGTCATTTGCAGTAGCTTCCTCTTCTCTTATTACCGTACCGTTATCCTGCGGAGCAAAGGTGTTTTTTATCCACGTGGGGATACCCTTGCTGCGTACAGGTTGTATAGTAGGCGGGTAAATTACTTTAGCCCCAAAATGAGATAACTCCATCGCTTCCTGATAAGAAATTTCGGGAATTATTTTTACATTGGTAACCAGTCTTGGATCTGCCGTCATCATACCAGAAACATCTGTCC
>JAYTTM010001177.1:0-2998 GCA_043745055.1 Chitinophagaceae bacterium
TTTTTAATGTGGCTGCTGGTGTTAAGGTTGTGGCGCAGGGGCAGTGATGATAAGGTACAAAAAATAATAATGAATAATGAACCGGTAAACCTTAAAAAAATTCAAAAAATTTTGGCTTAACTGATCGTTGATTGTGCTGCCTTTACGCTTTAAAGTTAATTGTAAAAATACTACCCACCGGCCTATTATCTGCTACAAATATGTAGGCCTTGTGTTGCTCTACAATTTTCTTGGTTAGGTATAAGCCAAGGCCGGTACCTTTTGCTTCTTTCGTGGCTGTGTTACCAACCCTGTAAAATTTATCAAATACCTTTTTCTTTTCCTCATTTGCTATACCCTTGCCGTTATCTTTTATTTGGAATGTAATACCAGCATCTCCTCCAAAAAGCAGGATGGTAATGGGTAAATTCTTAGCTGTGTACTTTGTAGCATTATCAATCAAATTATTGATTGCCATTTGTATTAATAATAAGTCTCCCTGTATTTCCAACCCCGGCTCTATAGCTGCAGTATATTGCCTTTGCGGAAATCTTGTCTGAAATTCACTGATACAATCATTTATAAGAGCAGATAAATTAATTTGTTCTTTAACAATTTTATATCCACCATCTTCAATTTGAGAAAACAACAACATGTTATTGCATAAAGCATTCAGCCTGTTAGCTTCCTGTATGGTATTTTGTAAAAGCCGTTGTTGCTGGCTTTCTTCGAGTTTTCTTTTTTGGAGTGTTTCCAAATTTAACTTGGTAACGGCAATCGGTGTTTTTAATTCGTGGGTAATGGCCATCATAAAATTTTGCTGTTGCCGGCTTATTTTAAACTGCCTTTTTACAGCCCGGTAAATATAAACGGCTCCGGCAATGATCAGTAAAAAAAAAACAGCTCCTTCACCAATGTATTGAGCAGTTTTACGCTTTTCTACATCAATTATTTTTTCAAGTGCAGTCTGATATCCCGAGTTATTTAAATTCAGTTCACTTATTTTGTATGTTGCCATCAGGTGGTTTTGATTGTTTAATGCAATAAACCACCATATTAGTGCAGCTAAAATGTACGCCAGAAATATCCAGTATATCAGAATTATAAAACGAAGTCGATGAGTTTTATTAAATGAAAATAGCATGTTATAATTAACCAATTAAGTATGTAAAGATGAGTTAAAATAGTTACCCTTATTGTTTTGTTACAACAGCAGGTTGCTGATGCGATTAAAGCTTTTCTTTTAGTTATAACATAGCTATAGCAAAAATGTTAGTTGTGGAAGCAAGTGGATAAAAAAATGAAAAACTAATTGGCTGAATAACTGTGCTGATGTTGAAAAAAAGTTGTGGTGTGTAATGTTTATTTGGTATAAATTAATAGTTTGCAATTTTGGTGCTACAACTAAACTACTAAACTAAGCGCTGTAAAATTAATGGTGCGGATAAATTACTAAACGATTAATAATGGTAGTTGTTAAACTAATTATTACACCCACTTGTTTTTATGAGCAAGTGAAATTACCTGTGCCTTAGAAGTTACGTGGAGTTTGGTGTATATGTTTGCAATGTGCTTGCGAACGGTAAGTACGCTCAGGTTAAGTTCCGTTGCAATTCGTTTGGCATCCCAGCCATTGATAAGACGTTGTAAAATTTCATGTTCTCTTTCTGTAATTATTTTAGGCACTGTTGAGCTGGTGGAAACTTCTGTTTCGTGTTTAGACCTGCTTAGTAAATGCATTGTTTTTCGTGCTATGGCAGGGCTCATAGGGGCCCCACCAAATTCAAGTACATTAACAATGGCATCATGGATAACAGCAGCAGTTTCATGTTTTAATAAATATCCTGAAGCACCTGCTTTGATGGCTTCAAATATTTTATCATCGTCATCAAAAACGGTGAGCACAATAAAATGTATTTGCGGATACATTGATTTAGCAATCTGTATGGTTTCAATGCCATCCATTTCGGGCATTTCCAAATCCATAAATATTACCTGCGGTATTAGTTGCAGTGGTAGTCCTTTCAATTCCTCCAGGCAGTGATGACCATTTTCTGCAGTAAAAATGAGGTTAAGTTCCGGGTACATTTTTATTTTTTGAATAAAAGTATTCCGGTTGATAAAATTGTCTTCTGTGAGCGCTATATTAACAGCCATATGGTAAAATTAAACCTGTATCCAGCTTAGTGCAATAATCAATTTGTAGTAGCCGAAATTGCAACGGTTGTTCCGCCCTTTTCATTATGCAGCCACGTAATAGAAAACCCAGCTTCCTTCGATCTGTTAAGCATGTTGGATAAACCATTACCTCCTGCTTTAAGTTCTCTTTTATTTTTTATCCCGTTTCCGTCATCTACAATAAAAACTCTCCAATCGTTTCCTCCTGTAAACAATACTTCTATATGGGTGCCGCCGCTATGCCGCAATGCATTAATAAGTGCTTCCTGTATTACCTGAAACAGATGAAAAGCCTGGGCGGGATATAATTGAGGATCAGCTTCCAATTTTTCCACTACATCAATACTGATATTGAGGTAGCTTGGCTGAATTTTTTGAATAACAAGTTTTAGCCGGTCGCTTACAGCCGTAAGCGATAAAGCTGTCCGTTTTAAAGCCCAGATGGTATCTCCTAACTGTGAAATGATGGATTGCGAATTGCTATTGAGTTCCGTTAGCGCATTAATGGAAGTTGGATTAAAATGCTCTTCTGCAGAAATTGTATCCAGGTTGGCAGCAATAGAAGCTGCATAAACGCCCAGGTTGTCATGTAGGTCTGTTGCAATCCTCCTGCGTTCATTTTCCTCGGCTTCTTTTATGGAAAGTTTGGCCAACATTTTTTCTTCAGCAACGGCTATTCCCATTTTAATGGTTTGTTTTCTTCGATAATTTTTAAAGATAAAATAGGCAAAAACTATCAGGAAGGCAGCCGATAGCAGTAGTCCATTGAGCCAGTAATTTTTTGTTACAATGGCAAGTTTTTGCTGAATAATGGTATTCTCTTTTTTTTGTAGTTCGTATT
>JAYTTM010001178.1:0-2987 GCA_043745055.1 Chitinophagaceae bacterium
TGCAAATGCCAATGACAGTAGTAATAATAAACCGATAATAAAAAAGCAATCCAGTACCAATGCGGCGTCACGCATTTCATGCGTTAAAGATTCTACAAAACCAAAAGTAAATAACCCCACCACAATAGACAATTTTTCAGTAACATCATAAAAGCTAAAGTACGAGGCGGTATCAGGAATGTTTTGGGGAATATATTTTGAGTAGGTAGATCTTGATAAAGATTGAACCCCGCCCATTACAATACCCACCAATACGGCCGCTACATAAAACTGCTTGGCATTGGCAACAAAATAAACTCCTGCGCATATCAGCGCCCAGATAAATACAATACCAGCCAATACTTTTACATTACCATATATGGCAGAAAGCCTTGCTGTAAACGAAGCTCCGATGATAGCTACCAGTTGTATAATCAGGATGATACTGATCAGACTTTCTTCCGGCATTTTTAATTCTTTGGCACCAAAGTTTGCAGCAACCAGCATAATGGTTTGTACACCTACAGAATAAAAAAAGAAGGCTGGTAAAAAGCGTTTCAATAAAGGCATATGCTGTACGTTTTTCCACACTTTGGCCAATTCTTTAAATCCTCCTGTAAATACATTGTATTTGTGCGAACCTGCATTAGGTACACCTTTGGGCAACAGGTAAAATGCAATAAACGAGAAACCTATCCACCAGATACCTACTATTAAAAAAGAAATACGGGCTGGCAATGCATCATCGGTAATACCAAATGTTGCAGGCGATAATACAAAAATGAAACAGATAATCTGCACTACAATGCTACCAGCAAAACCATAAATAAAACCTTTAGCACTTACTGCATCCTGTTGGTCGATAGTGGCAATTTGCGGCAGGTAAGAATTATAAAAAACAAATCCACCACAATAGCCAATTGAGGCAAGGCCAAAGCAAATCATGCTGAATTCAAAAGTATCAATTGTAAAAAAGAAAAGCCCTGCACAGGCAAGGCTACCCATCCAGGTAAATGCCTGCATGTATAATTTTTTATGTCCTTTGTAGTCTGCAATAGAAGTTAATATGGGCAGCATTACTACAATGATAAGATAGGAGAGGCCCAATACGTAATTTGATAGTACTGTGTTAACATACCGATGGCCAAAAAATGAAACCATATCCCCTTGTTGTTTATTAGCCGTGATAGCAACATAGTATGCAGGGAAAATAGTAGAGGTAATCACCATGTTATAAGACTGGTTTGCCCAATCGAACATGGCCCATGCCCAAATAGTTTTTTTGTTATTTTTTGCGATCATAAATTATGGAACATTAATTTATTTTAAAATGCCTTTTAACTAAAACATCATCAATTATACATTGATGATGCTTTGACTAACACAAAAGAAGTAGTTTTTATTTTATGCCGTAATGGTCATTCATTAATTTTTCAAAAAGAGGTCCTGGTAAAATCCGCTTAAGGGTTGGGGCAATTGTTTGTGCAATCGCACCAACAAGGTAACTATGTGATGGATTTGCAGCATCAATTATTTTACATAATTTATTAGCCACCATTTCCGGATTTTGTCCTATGCTTTCATCTTTTTCCATACTGGCAACGGCAGCGTTGTACTCCAATTCTAATTGTGCATTGGTTATACCGAATGCTATCTTTTCTCTGCTTTCGGTAAAGCCGGTTTTAAAATCTCCCGGATTAATAACTACCACCTTAGTGCCTGTATTACGCAGTTCCATCCGTAAGCTTTGTGAGTATCCTTCTACTGCATATTTAGAAGCGCTGTACATACTTTGATAGGGAAGTCCAAAAAGACCGGCCAATGAACTGATATTGACAATTAAACCCTGTTTGTTCTCAATCATGCCAGGCAGTGCAGTACTGCACATACGAACCACTCCAAAGAAGTTAACTTCAAATTGTTTTTTAGCACTCTCGGCCGGCATTGCATAGGCAGGGCCCGCTACACCGTTGCCTGCATTATTAACCAGTACATCCAGTCTGCCTTCTGACTGTAAAATTTTATCAATTGCATTCCTTGCCGAAGCATCATCTGTTACATCCAGTTCTATAGGGTTGAAAGTTACAGACTGCAGCCGGTTTAAATTACGTGCCGAACCATATACGGTATGTCCTTTTAGCTGAAGTGCATTTGCACAGGCTAAACCTATGCCAGACGAAGCGCCGGTTACAAGAATTACTTTTTTCATTTTAAAATTAGTAAAGGTTTAAATGAATGATTTTAAATTAGAGAAATAACAAAATGTGTACTAACCTATTTACTTTAACGCTAAAGATATAGGGTTAATAATTACTGGTAAAATAAATGTGGCGGTGGTTAAAAAATTGATATTCATCCCAGTATTAAATACCATAACTGTCAATACCTATTTTACTAAGCATTGTAAGATGGACAATCGAACTATAAAAATTATAGCTGATCTAGAAAAATTGGGTACAAAAACCTGAAGCCTTTATCAATCGGGGGTCATTTAATGCTAATGGCGAAATAAAGTACAACTTGTTTAATACAGCAACCTTTTATATTGGATTACAAGGGCGATATAATCTTATCAATTATTTCAATAGCGGTGGTACCAGTTTGCAGGGAAATTCCTTTTCAATAGGCCTTATTTTTGGAGGTAATAAAAGACACTGATAAAATATTAAGAAGGCATCTTTATGAAAACCGACTTTTTGGGTTGTGATTTGCTTTCAATTTTAGTTCTTACTAATTTTACCAACAACCGTTCATTGGTTTGTAAACCATCATTGCACCGGTTACATCCTTTTCAACTAAAATTTACTTAACTTTTGTAGTGCTTTTCATGTTGTAAATTTAAATCCAAAAAGATTTTGAGTAATGGTAAACCTTTGTTTCTTTAAAAATAAAGTCTTTAGCGTTGTTGGTTATTATGGGTATGTTAAGCGCTTTGGCATGGGCTGCTATCATTAAATCCATTGGTTTATTTTCTCTGCCCACAAAATATTTACCTGCATAGCTGGTTG
>JAYTTM010001179.1:0-2977 GCA_043745055.1 Chitinophagaceae bacterium
TTAATAAATTCATTGGGCCAAACGATGCTGGCAAAACAGTTAACCAATACGGGAGGTAATTCAATGGTAACATTTACGCCTGATCATAGTTTAAGAGCAGGTATTTATCAGCTGGAAATAATTGCTCCGGATAATCAACACAGTACTATTAAAGTAATTGTACAATAAAAGGTAATGCAGAATAGAGATTTTGATAAACTAAGCCAATATGGCTTTTGTTGGGGCTGCGTTGGTTACTACATAACTTTTTTAGGCTGATTTTTTTGATAATACCTAACCAGCTTCGTTAAAAATAGATGTTAAAAATGTTGGTTGCAATTAAATTTGTCGTAATCCAAAAATCTACAATTATTGCTTTATAGGGAACAGGCATTAAATTGAAAACTGACATTCACCCTTTAGGAGATAGTTGCAAAAGCTACCCCCAATAACTATCGGATGTAATTTGAATCCCAAACGTTATTGAATTGAGTTTTAGTTGATGTTTGTAAAACTCAAACTATAAAAAAGCGAAAACCTAATTAACTTTTATTAGAAATTGTTTCTTTATTGTTAGCAACCGGATTTAACTTTTTTAAACCCATTGCCAGCTCTTTAATTTTTTCTTTTATTGCGTAAGTATAAGAGAAAATATTATATACATCTATTGGATAGGCACCAAAAGATTTTTTGAAATAGAGCAAACCAGGCAAGTCATCCCATCCCCCAAAATCATAAAACTTAAGCCCTCTTTCTTTAAAATATTTTATATCGAAATAGTGCAGTAGTTTATTAGCATCTGCTATATTACTAGGGTTATAATTACTATTTAAGCGCATCGATCCAGACTCCATTAATCTTACTATACCTGACTGTAAGTCCTCGATGTAGGAGTGAGCAACTAATATTTCACCATTCAACACTGCGTAACTGCATTTCCAGGATTCTCCTTCATATTCACTTGCCCTGCTTATATCTAATTGCAATAATTTTTTTTCTTTTGCAAAAACATTATAAAAATCAATGAATTCTTTTCTATTATTACTAAAATAACATTCTACTCCTTCAGCAACCGACTTTTTTATATTTCTTTTATGTGAAGTACTGAAATTGGCATGAATAGTTTCAATTGGTTCATCTAAAGGAAGCACTACTGTATTTGTAGTTTTTTTTATACCAAAAAATTTTGGAAGATTGGCTTCCCGTAAACCCCTGTAGCAAACTGGTAGAATAAGATCGGTCCACTTGAATTTATATTCAAACCAACTTTCTGTTAAAGTAAAAAAAAATTGCTTTTTTTTAATAGTGACCATTTCTGAATTTTAAACAAATTTATATATAAAAAAATAATTGCATCTGCTGAATATTTATCAGTTGCATTATTAAAAAATTATTTTTTATTGAATACTATAAAAACCTGTTTAACGAAACATATTTTTTTAGTAAACACTAAATTAATATCGCAAAGGAAGCGAAGATATTTGCTTTGTTTTTTAAAGTCGACAAAATTTCCCTCAATTTATTTTTTGCCATAAAAGAGTAGTTGTAATAATCAAAAACGATAAGGGGATGGACTCCGAAGGCTTATTTAAATTTAAGTAAGCCCGGTACATTTACCCAACCACCAAAATCATACTTAAGCAGCCCCCGTTCTTTAAAATATTTTATATCGTAATGATGGAGCAATTTATTTGCTTGCGCAATTTTACTGGTATCATACTGGTCATTTAAACGCAAAGAAATTAGCCTTACTATTCCTGATTTATTGTCCAGAAGGTATGAACGGGCCGCAAGTATTTGTAAATTCATTTCGGCATAACTATATTTCCATTCTTAATTGCTAAATTCTTCCAGATTAGCTAAATTCAACGTGTATAAATTCTTTCTTTTTGCAAAATCATTTTAAAACTCAATAAAGCCCATTCTGTCGTTATTATTAAAACACTTAAAACCAACTGCCACTGCTTTTTTTATAAACCTTTTGTGGGAGGTGCTGAAATTGGCAAAAATTACATCTGTTGGTTCAATTTAAGAAAGCACAACTGTTTTCGATTGTTTTTTTACACTCCCCAAAAAGAGGGGTTCTTTTTCTGTCTTAAATCTTTTTAACAGGTGGGTAAAAACAAATCTGTCCATTTAAATTGATAACCGAACCAATTTTCAGTGAGCCTAAAAAAAAGCCGTTTTTTTTAATTGTAACCATTGGACAATAAATTAAAATTTTTTTTGAAAGATATGGGGAGATAAAAATTTACCCTAAAAACGGGTTAATTTATTTAGCTACTAAAACCAACTAAACTCTATAAAAAACAGAGTATTCTGTAAAACAAAATGCTCGTGTAAGCAAGGGTAATTTATAAAATATGGGTTATTCCTAAATTTACAAAAGCCAGTTGTAACTACTTGATTTTGCTATACTGCCTGTCTCTTTTGTAATATTTAACCGGGTATTCTTCCTGGGATTTTAGCATCTTTGAAAAAAAGCTTTTAACCGCTTTAAATAACATATTAACCTGGGGTTTATTGGTTATCTGGTTCATTCCATAGGTGATTTAGTAAATTTAAAACGTAGTCATAATTAATTTATTGTTTAACTGTAGCTGTAACAATAAAAATTATAATAGTTAAAACACTTTTCACAAGAAAGGGTTTTGGTATTCTTCAATAAAATGGCTAAATGTTTCAATAAGATTACGTTGCAATTAATATTCAATAACCTGTTCTTCCATTACAGCAGGCATTGCCCTAAATTCATATTGCTGGTTGCGCAACTGTGGTTCAAAACCAGCTTCACGGATGGCCTCCTGAATACCTTTGCTGGTAAAGCGATGTGGTGCACCTGCTGCACTCACTACATTCTCTTCAATCATAATGCTTCCAAAATCGTTGGCACCTGAGTTTAAACAAAGTTGGGCTGTTTTTTTACCAACTGTAAGCCAGCTTGCCTGTATGTTTTTAACATTCGGCAACATAATACGGCTCATGGCTATCATACGGA
>JAYTTM010001180.1:0-2973 GCA_043745055.1 Chitinophagaceae bacterium
ACGTGCATTAAAGAACCAGGTACGAGCAATACCCTGGGTAGATTTAAAGTCTTCATTTCCGTTATCGTCCAATATCCAGCTGTTATCGTCTGAATAAGGTCCACCAAATTGAACTTCAAAAACTGATTCCTTGCTATTTTCATTTGCTGCAGCAAAAACATCTTCGTAGTTAGATAAAACATCATATCCCCCATTTTTTTCAACATCTTCAAAAGCGTCAACGGCTTCATTCCATTTTTTCATCCATACATTTACTTTTCCTTCGTAAGCCCTTGCTGTCCATTTGGTAGCCCGGCCTGTATTGGCATCGTCCCATGATGCTGGCAAATCTGCAGCTGCAGCCTTAAAATCATCCAAACTAGCTTGTAAAAGAGCGGTTGGATCGCTATTCTTATAAGTAGCTTGAAGCGATTTTGCTGTTTCTGTTACTATCGGAGCTGTTTTCCAAATTTGGGCCGCTAAAAAATGAAAAAAACCTCTTATGAATTTTGCCTCGGCAACAACTGCCTTCTTTTCCGCACCAGAAAGATTATTTTTTCCGTTTTCAACTGCCTCCAACACGATATTGGCCCGGTTGATACCTTCATACGTTTCTGCATAAACTGTAAAAATAAAACGGTTATTTGCTTTTAAATTTAGTGCATCTATATCTTGCACGTCAGATTGTACATTACTCTGAGAGGTATTGAATTCGGCATCATCACTTGCGAGCATGCTTACTGCCCAAAATGAGCCCCACCCGTTATGCCCGCCAAAAGAAGTGGCGCTGTTTATTGCCCATAAATCCTGCATGGAGGAATATGCAGCAAATATCCCCCCGTCAAAATCTGCTTTTTTTGTATAAAAAGTAGTGGTGGTTGTTTTATCCAGTGGTGTTAAATTAAGTTTATTGCAGGATACAATAATTGCCGAAGCACCAGCAATAATTAAAACCAGCAAAAAAACCTTTAGATAAATTCTTTTTTTCATTTTAGTATTATTTAGTCGTGTAATTGATCAATGTAGTTTAAAAATTAATTTGCCATCCAAACTGAACCATTCTTGGTTGCGGCGCATTACCGTTATCGTACCCATTTAAAAACTGGTTTTCTCCACCTGCGAAACTTTGCTGCCTCGTAACTTCAGGATCGTATCCTTTATAATTGGTAAATGTAAAAAGGTTAGATACTCCTACATAAAAGCGGGCATAAGAAATAACTCCCTTAGTGATACTGGAAATTGATTTTATATTATACCCTAATTGCAGGTTTTTTACACGAAGAAATGCAGCATTTTCTAAAAATCTGTCATTGAAGCCGTTGTTGGTGTTGTATCCACTATTAGCACGGGGTATGGTGTTGCTTTTATTAGTGGGCGTCCACCTGTTTAACACGGCAATACTTTGGTTACCTGTTCCGTTCATACTTTCGAGGTCTGCACGGGGCCCATCATATACCGTATAATTGCCTACTCCTTGTAATACAATTGACAAATCGAACAACTTATAATCAGCACCCAAATTCATCCCATAATAAAATTTAGGAATAGGGCTGCCTAAATAAGTTCTGTCAGCATCAGTTAATTTTTTATCTCCATCTACATCTACAAATTTTATATCTCCTGCTTGCGCCCCAAGGTATCCGTCTGTGGCAGGCACCTCAGCATCAGTTTGGTATATGCCATTAGTTTTGTATCCGTAAAAATAACCCAATGGTCTGCCCAGCGAAATTCGCTTATCGTTGAGCTGGATATAATCAATTCCTTCGGGTAGTTTTGTAAATTCATTTTTAACGAAGGTAAAATTACCACCGACATTATAGCCAAAATCTCCAATTTTGTCCCTAAAATTTGCACTAAACTCGATCCCCTTGTTGGTTAAAGTACCTGAGTTTAAATCAGCAAACTGATAAAATCCGGTGGTTAATGCTACAGGAACGCTTATCAACAAATCTTTCGTGGTCCTGCTGAAATAATCAATAGCACCAGTAAGTTTGTATTTAAGCATAGTAAAGTCGAGGCCAATGTTTGTTTGAATAGCCGTTTCCCATTTCAAGTCTGGGTTAGCAAATAGTACCGGCGCATAGCCGGTAACAATAGATTGCCCCCTGCCTACCACGTATTTGACAAAACTGCTGAGCGCAGGGAGGTACGAGAAATTGGTACCAGTAAACTGGTTGCCAGACTGGCCCCAACCAGCCCTGATTTTTAAATCATTGATAAGATTTGACTTTTGTAAAAATTTTTCTTCACTAAGCCTCCAACCTAAAGAGAAAGACGGAAAAGTTCCTGAATTGTGTGCCTTAGCAAACCGAGAAGATTTATCCTCTCTTACCGTTGCTGTTAAGAGGTAACGATTATTATAAGAATAAAATAAGCGGGCCAGTTTACCCTGGATATTCCAGTGGTCTGCAGTTTCTGCAGAACCAAATGCAGCTGAGCCGCCCGCTAGTCCTAAAGCAGGGTTGAACAGGCCATTACCTTGCACCCTTAATCTGCGAAGCAGATAGCTGGTTTGGTCGTACCCAATTAAAGCGGTTATTTTATTTTTGCCAAATGTTTTATCGTAGGTAAGCGTATTGGTTAAACTTAGCGTTGCTTCTTTTGGTTGCTCATTTACAAGGAGTGCTGTTCTTGGACTGCCAATACCAGAAAAATCTACAGCGTTTTGAAAGAAAACGCCGGTTGCTTCATTATAATCAAGTCCCAAACTGGCTTTGTATTTTAGCCCTTTTATGGGTTCAATTTCTCCATACACATTCCCTAATATTTTATTACTGCCAACTTTAGTATAGCCTACATTAGCATCTGCACTCCACAAGAAATTTTGCGCATTAGCGCCGCCTGTTGTACTGTTATTAGCAGGGTTATATTCGCCTTCTTTTGTATAGGGCTGAAAAAAAGGTGCATTTCTTGCAGCGCCGGCTCCTGCATTTGCAAAATCCTCTGATTGTATCTGCCTTTCCATTCTACTTAATAGAATAGACTCTCCGAATT
>JAYTTM010001181.1:0-2972 GCA_043745055.1 Chitinophagaceae bacterium
CCTTTTATGGGCTGAGAAAGAAGGAGATTACCCGTTTTTTTCAGGTAACGTTCGGGGCTTGCACTTATGCAAAATTGTTTATTTACTTTATACAAAGCCGCAAACGGACTGGGAGAAATGGTTGTTAGCGACTGGTAAATTGCCAATGGATTAATGTTTGCAGCCGCTGCAAAAAACTCCTGGCAGAAATTAATTACATAGCAATCGCCTCTAAGTATATTTTGTTGTAAGGCCTGTACACCCGCTATATATACTTCTTTGGAAATGCGGTGTTGTATTGCAATGGGAGTTTTAATATCTGTTTGCGTTATACAAGCCGGTGAATTTTTTATGGCAGTAAAAATATCCTGCGCATTCTCTGTGTCGCAATAAATATTCAATAGGTTTGCTGAAAGTTCTACTACAATTTGGGGTACAAAAAAATGCAGGTCGCTAAAGCCAATACCATCCATATTATTGGATTGTAATTCTTCCAGTTCATTTTTAAGGTCATACCCAAAGTGGCCAAAAAGCCAGCCGGGATTTTGTTGGCTAAATAGCCTCAATTGCTCAAAGGCTGTACCAGCAGTAGCAGATACAGAGGCTTTACAACCCACTGCCAGCAAGCACTCAAAGGCTGGTGTTTCAAAATGGTATTGATGATTATCCAAAAAACAAAAAATGTTGAACCGGTTTGCCCAGTTCAACATTTGTATTTTGGTATCATTAAAATTATCAATCTGTAAAGAGACAGGTTTTTTCACTTCTTAGTATTATAGCCTATACAGCAACCTTTAATTATTGCATTTGTTTTAAAAATCATCATCATCATCAAAACCACCACCTCTGCCGCCTAAATCATCAAAACCGAGATCTTTAAAATCATCATCTATTTTAAAATCATCTTCATCATCTTTGGCAGATTTCTTTCCGGCAGGTTTTTTTGTTTTCGACTTCGGTACATCAAATTCAGCAAAGTCAGGGTCCCAGTCATCATCGCCATCTTCTGGTTTTTCCCATTCGTCATCAACTTCTACATCGTCTGCATCATCATCGTCATCATCCTCCTCTTTGCTTTTTTTGGAAGATGCTTTTCCTTTTTTTACCGGTTTGATATCTTCATCCAATTCATCATCGTCATCATCATCTTCATCCTTTTTGGATTTAGCAATTTCTTTTACAGGGGCTTTCTTTGCAGCGCCTGTTGCTTTTGGGGTAGATGTTTTTTCTTCGGAAAGTTTTTTAGCCATTTTGATTAATTGAACTGTAAAATTTCTTAGAGATTTTTAATTAGCCAAATAAATACGCTTTTATTTTAATTATTTTTTTCAGCTTTTACTATTTGATCCCGCCCTGGTCCGTTACTTATATGGGTTACAGGCACTTGTAAAAACTCATTAAGGTGTTGCACATACTCTTTCATTTTTACGGGCAGGTTTTCGTAGCTGTTAATGGTACTGCTGTCACATTGCCATCCTTCAAAACTTTCATAAACCGGCACTATATCCAATTTATTCATCTGAAAAGGTACTTCATTTGTTTCCACCCCATTTATTGTATAGGAATGGCAAACTTTTAAAGCTGGCAAGGCATCTAAAATATCCGCCTTTGTCATAATAATTTGCGTAACACCATTTATCATACAGGCAAATTTTAATGCCACCAGGTCAATCCAGCCGCAGCGGCGTGGTCTGCCTGTAGTACTGCCAAATTCACTGCCTGTTTTTCTAATTAGTTCACCGGTTTCGTCATGCAATTCGGTAGGGAAAGGACCACTGCCAACCCTTGTACAATAAGCTTTTGAAACGCCAAATACATCTTTAATTTTTTGTGGTGCAATGCCTAGTCCGCTGCAAACGCCGGCGGTAATGGTATTGCTGCTGGTTACAAACGGGAAAGTACCAAAATCTACATCCAGCATACTTCCCTGTGCGCCTTCGGCAAGCACTCTTTTACCCTGTGCTATTTTGTCGTTTATAAAATATTCACCATTTACAATATTGAAACTTCTCAGCATTTCTACTGCTTCAAAAAATTCATCTTCCCAACTGCTGATGTCTTCCTGAAAATTATAATTATCCAGCAGTCGCTGGTGTTTAAGCCTTAGTTTAATGTATTGTGAGGTAAAGCTTTTATCCAGCAAATCGCCTATACGTAAACCATTGCGGCCTGTTTTATCCATATAAGCCGGGCCAATACCTTTAAGGGTAGAACCTATTTTATCGTTGCCTTTTTGTAATTCACTTGCTTTATCCAATGCCCTGTGAGTAGGTAAAATAAAGTGTGCACGCTGGCTGATGAAAAGATTCTTTTTATAATCTACCCCCATAGCGGCAACTGTTGCACATTCTTTCATTAAGGTTACCGGATCTAACACTACGCCATTACCAATCAGGTTAATTTTATCTGCATGAAAGATGCCACTGGGTATCTGGTGCAGTACTACTTTTTGTCCGTTTACATAAAGTGTATGCCCAGCATTTGGCCCGCCTTGAAATCTAGCAACCACATCATAATTGGGTGCAAAAAAATCCACAATTTTTCCTTTTCCTTCATCGCCCCATTGCAGGCCCAAAATTACATCTACCATAATGATATTAGTTGAAAATTGATAATTATATAATTGAAAATACTGCTAATAATTAATAAGATTTTTTAAACTATGCACCGCTGGTTTTATCCAAACGGCGGTAAAAATAAAATGAAATATGTCAACCACCTAAAATGAAATTAAGATGTGGGAAAATTTAGTGAAATTGTGAGTTGATAATTAATTTTTTTTTGCGAATTTGTACGCCAAGATTGTTAGTCAGTAACTGAAAAGTGCTATATTGAATTTTATACATGAAAAAAATATATTCTTCTTTACGTTTTTTTGTAATCACAGTGCCCTTCATTTTTACAAAACAGTCATCTTTGTATGCCCAGATATGCACGGGCAGCCTGGGAGATCCGGTAGTAAATGTAACATTTGGATCTGGTGCCAATCCGGG
>JAYTTM010001182.1:0-2964 GCA_043745055.1 Chitinophagaceae bacterium
ACTACAGCCAGGTGATAAGTGGGCATACCATCAGCCTTTAGTAATACCTTATCATCTACATTGTTGCTGTCAAATTCAATATCGCCCCGTATCATATCCGTAAAAGGAATTACCTCATTAGCATCTACTTTAATCCTGATTACATAAGGGGTTCCTCTATCCAATAAAGCCTGGGTTTCTTCAGGTAGTAGCCGCAGTGAATTATTCATTTGCATGCGTATCTTTTGGTCGTATTGCAAACTGCCGCTGCCTATAGCTTTTAGCTTTTCCCTCATAGCATCCAGTTCTTCAGTGGTATCAAAAGCATAATAAGCCTTTCCATCTTTTACCAACTGCTCTGCATATTGCCGATACATTGCTTTTCTTTCGCTTTGCCTGTAAGGTGCGTACTCACCACCATGCAGCACACTTTCATCAGGCGTAAGGCCGCACCAGTTTAAACATTCAAAAATGTAGGCTTCTGCACCTTCTACAAATCTTGACTGGTCAGTATCTTCCACTCTCACAATAAAATCGCCCCCATGTTTTTTGGCAAATAAATAATTGAACAAAACGGTTCGTACGCCGCCTAAATGCAGCCCTCCTGTTGGGCTTGGGGCAAACCTTACTCTTACCTTATTAAACATATTGTAAAGATACAAGCCATCTGCCACCTCCCCAACAATAACTAATTCGTAATTTGCCGCATGTTGTATCTGGTAAAAACACCCTGGTGGTTACAAAAACTTTACCCGGAATGTACCTGGCAAATGCCGGGTAAAGAAAAGATAATCTATCTAAGTTTTGATGATGGCCCTCACCCATCAGCAACTCCGTTTGTATTGGATGAGCTAAAAAAACAGGAGGCTAAGGGGACTTTTTTTTGCATCGGTAAAAATGTGCAGGTAAATACTGCTATTTATAAAAGGATTTTGGATGAAGGGCATGCCGTTGGTAACCATACCCACCATCATTTAAATGGATGGCAAACACCCGAAGATGCTTACCTGAAAGATATTTTTGAAGCCGGTAAATTCATAGATTCTGGTTTATTCAGGCCCCCTTACGGCAAAGCCACCAGGGCTCAATTAAAAAAATTATCAGCTTCGCCATATCTGCTATCACCAATAATGTGGACGGTATTAAGTGGAGATTTTGATACCCAATTATCAAAAGAAAAATGCCTGAATAATGTTCTCAATAAAACCAGCAAGGGATCCATCATTGTATTTCATGATAGCGAGAAAGCTTTTGAAAAATTACAATTTGTTTTACCGCAGGTTTTATCCTTTTTTACAAAAAAAGGCTATCAATTTAAAACAATAAAAATAGAATGAGAAGTATTGAGAAGATAACAACCAGAAAGTTAGTTGCAAAAAATTGGGCCTGAGTAGAAACTCTGGCCCGTTTTTAATCCGTACCCTATGAAAACTGTTTGCAAAATACAGTATTTTTTGTATTTGCCAAATAAAATGTTAATAATTTTTTCATTTTGAAATAATACAGGTTAAACAAACTATTGAAAGTTAGTTGAGCCTGTTACAATTTGCACTTAAAATAATTTATTGATGTATGACTATAACTTCGCTAATAATTATTTGTAGCAGTGAAGCCGTAAAACCAATAAGATAAATAATTACTACTAAAATGATCTTAATAGATACCCATTGCCATCTGTATGATGAGGAATTGATTAAAGAAATTGATGCAGTTATTGAAAGAGCCACTGCCGCAGGTGTGCAAAAGTTCTACCTGCCCGGTATCGATCGCACTGCAATTAATGCTATGTTATCGCTAGAAGAAAAATTCCCCGGCAAGTGCATGGCAATGATGGGGCTGCACCCCTGTTATGTTAAAGAGAACTTTAAAGAAGAACTAGAAATAGTAGCCAATTGGCTGGCAAAAAGAAAATTTGCTGCAGTAGGAGAAATTGGGCTCGACTATTATTGGGACACCAGTTTTGCAAAAGAACAGCAGGAAGCATTTAGAACGCAAATAGAATGGTCGCTAAAATACAATTTACCGATTGTAGTGCATACCCGTAATGCCATGCAGGAAACCATTAACATTGTAAAAGAATATACCTCTAAAGGTGTGAGAGGAATTTTCCATTGCTTTGGTGGCAGTTACGAAACCGCCAAAGAAATAATAAAAGCAGGATTTTACCTTGGTATTGGAGGCGTATTAACCTACAAAAAAGCCGGCCTTGCAGAAGTATTACAGCAAATAGACCTGGCACACCTTGTGTTGGAAACCGATGCCCCCTATTTAACCCCGGTTCCTTTTAGGGGCAAGCGAAATGAGAGCAGCTATCTTTCCTACATTACTGCAAAGCTTGCCGAAGTAAAAAATGTATCGCCGGAAGAGGTTGCTGCCATCACTACAACCAATGCCCAAAAAATATTCGGCTTATAAATGTTGAACCTGTATTTTTGCCATCCGAAAAAACTGGAGAGTTGTCCGAGTGGTTGAAGGAGCACGCCTGGAAAGTGTGTATATGGGTAACTGTATCAAGAGTTCGAATCTCTTACTCTCCGCAAAACGATAGCTATTTAAAATAGCTCTAAATTTATGTTTATATCCTTCAAAGTTTGAAGGATTTTTCATTTTACATTCCTCAGTGTGACGATCTTGATTGTAGAATGAGCAAGCATTTTGATGGTATGAGTAGATTTACAGTATCTAAAAGACCTGTACGATTGGTTTATTTTGAGATATACTCTAAGCGTTCAGCAGCTATCAAAAGGGAATGGGAAATTAACCTCAAAAAAAGCAGACGGTATCTTGAATGGCTTATTAAAGAATGGAAAACTGATTACGACCAACGGCCGGGCGTCAATGAGTCCTAACAGCATCAGGGAGAAAATGTGTGTATGGGAAACTGTATCTTGCCGATGAGTGGAGGCTAATCTCTTTGTCTCCGCTCATTAAAACCTAAAAAGTACCAGAACGTTTATTTCAGTTTTTTTATGCAGGCGACGGAAA
>JAYTTM010001183.1:0-1008 GCA_043745055.1 Chitinophagaceae bacterium
CGTGGAGCAAAAGGAAGTAGCACACGACAGGAAGATTATATTGAACATCTTTTTGTAGCATCTACCCATCACACGTTACTTTTCTTTACTGAAAAAGGAAGGTGTTTCTGGTTGAAAGTGTATGAAATTCCCGAAGGAGATAAAACTAGCAAAGGACGTGCCTTGCAGAATATGATTCAAATTCCGCAGGATGATAAAGTAAGGGCCATTATTGATGTGAAAAATTTTAGTGATGAAGAATACCTGAAAAGTCATTACATCGTACTGTGCACCAAAAAAGGGATCATCAAAAAAACTGATTTGGAAGATTTTAGCCGTCCAAGACAAAATGGTATCAACGCTATAAATATTTTAGAAGGAGATCAGTTATTAGAAGCCAAACTTACCGACGGCAATTCTGAAATAATGCTGGCCGTTAAAAGTGGCCGTGCCATTCGTTTCCCAGAAGAAAAAGTACGTTCTACTGGTCGTGGTGGTATTGGGGTTTATGGCATTGAAGTGGATGATGCCAACGATGAAGTAGTTGGGATGGTTTGTGTAAACAGAGAAGATAAGACCCGTACCATTCTGGTGGTGAGTGAAAAAGGCTACGGTAAACGTACTTTTTTAAATGATCCTGAAACAAACGAACCTAATTACAGAGTTACTAACCGGGGCGGAAAAGGAGTTAAAACAATCAATGTAACTGAAAAAACAGGGTCACTGGTAGGTTTATTGGATGTAACTGAAAAGGAAGATCTAATGATTACCTGCGTAAGTGGCGTTACCATCCGTATGAGTGTGGCAAGTGTGAGTGAACAAGGAAGGGCAACCCAGGGCGTTAAATTGATAAGGGTTGATGAGGGCGATGCTATTGCAGCAATTACTAAACTAGACGAACAGGAAGAAGTAATTGTTGCTGAACAAAACCCTGATATTATTTTACCTGAAAATGAAACTGCTGCTGATACAGATATAGCAACTGAAGATTCAACCGATCCAACACCAGATTACGAATAGAATTTTTAT
>JAYTTM010001184.1:0-1016 GCA_043745055.1 Chitinophagaceae bacterium
GTTTCTTTGGCAAAGCGCTGTAACTCTGCGGCACACTCTCTAATCTGGCTTACACTGCCGGCACCGCTTTCTACATAAGGTGATTGCAGTGTTTGGATAGAATCAACAATAACCAGCTGTGGTTTTAGTTTTTTTATTTCTTGAAAAATAGTTTGTGTGTTGGTTTGCGTTAGCAAATAAAAATTTTCGTTTTTAATACCAACCCTGTCTGCCCGCATCTTTATTTGTTGCTCACTTTCTTCGCCACTTATATATAGTGTAACAACATCCTGTAATTGTAAACCAATTTGTAGAAACAAGGTTGATTTTCCAATACCGGGTTCACCAGCAACCAACACAATGCTTCCCAAAACAATGCCCCCACCCAACACACGATTTACTTCTGCATCATTGGTGAAAATCCTCTCTTCTTCTGCACTACTTACATCATTGATGGAAATGATTTTTCTTTTTTCATTACCATTGTAAACAGCCCATTCATCTTTTTCTTTTTTATCGGTGCCTTTTACTACAATCTCTTCTATAAAAGTATTCCAGCTGTCGCAGTTTGGGCATTTGCCTACCCACTTCGGACTTTCAAATCCACAACTCTGGCAAAAAAATCCTGACTTGGTTTTACCCATGGTATGCTCTATGATTTATGATTTGTGATTTTTGATCTTTGATAAACTATCGAAAAATACAACTGTTCAATTATTAAAACTAAACAGGCGTATTTAACATTGCAAAGTACGCACGAAGCAATTGCATCTCTTAAAATTCTTTTTAAAAATAAACGTTTAAAGTTTACAAGCACGAGAGATTTATTTAATTATTTTATTGAATAATTAATGATGAACAATACTTTTTAGGGGAAAAATTGTTGGGTGCTTCTGGTAAAATATTAGGTTTTGTAAAAAGGATTTCCGGGAGCGGGGAAAGAATGTTTTTTATTTTCAAAAGTAAAAGGGTTAGCATTGCTGCTAACCCTTTGTACTTACTAACCCATTAAATTCTATTGCTAAATTACAAATTGC
>JAYTTM010001185.1:0-1007 GCA_043745055.1 Chitinophagaceae bacterium
TTTTTGCTGATTTTACCGTCAATATTTGTTCTTAAATCATATTGATTGTACTTGGTAGCGCTTCTGTAATAATTACCCTCCTGCTCCCTTGCACCCAGTGATACAAAGTATTTAAGGTTTTCTGCACCACCGGAAATGGTAGCATTGTAAGATGTCTGCAAAGATCTTGGCTTTAATGTTGCCTTAAACCAGTCAGTATTTGGATACCTCCATGGATCAGAACCATCAGAAAATTTTGTTATTTCCTCGGGGCTAAATTTTGCAGGGCTTCCGTTGTAAGAAGCTATTTCATTTAGCATAGTAGCATAAGTAGCAGCGTTTGCCATTTTAGGATTACGTGTAGGCTGGTTATAGCCATAGTTTACGTTAAATGTAATTTCAGGCTTACCCAATTTACCTCTTTTGGTAGTTATTAAAATAACTCCGTTGGCCGCCTGTGATCCATAAATTGCTGCAGATGCATCTTTTAAAATAGTTATGCTCTCAATACTGTTTGGGTCAATTCTTTCCAGACTGCGACCAACAATCCCATCTACCACCACCAGTACATCGTTGTTTCCCAAACTATTTGCACCCCGTATTCTTAAAGTAGATCCGTCCGCACCAGGTTCTCCACTACCCTGTATGGCAGTAAGGCCCGGTACCCTGCCAACCAAACTATTACTAATATTGGTTGCCGGTGATTTAATTACATCGGTACCTTTTATGGTACTAACCGATCCTGTAAGTGTGGCTTTCTTTTGTGTGCCGTACCCTACAACAATTACCTCGTTAAGGGAACTGGTAGAAGCTATCAGACTGAAAGAAAGGTTTGTTTTACTCCCTACTACAACTTCCTGAGGCTCGTAACCTGTATTGGAAATAACCAGTATCGATTTTGAGTTGGGTACATCAATTGCAAATGTTCCACTAGCATCTGTAACAACGCCAATTTTAGTACCTTGTACAGTAACGCTTGTATTAACTGAAGGAGCGCCCTTTTCGTCTTTTACAATACCCGTTACATG
>JAYTTM010001186.1:0-1001 GCA_043745055.1 Chitinophagaceae bacterium
TCCAAATATTTAAGGAACAAAACCCAAGAAGTCTGTTCTACATAATCTAATTCACTTCCACAACCTGCGTCTTTGTGTAGTATGTCGTCTATATTTTTAAAGGTTTGTTCAAACATTCGTTGGCTTTGGTTATTAGTTAAGTTTCAAATTTACGGCTATATACTATCTGGCTGGAATTAATATTGACTGCAAAAGAAAGTTGACTTTTTTGCTTTTTTTATTCTTTATAATGTGCTAAGAATTGGATGGGAATGGTTAAAAAAAGCACGGTAGGTCGAAACCATTTTGTTTATTTGTACTAATCTATTTAAGGACTGCATAGCTGCTCATTTCGCTATCTTCAAACCCGTCTTACAAAAATGTTACCTGCTTGTTTTCACTGTTCAACCCGCCGCAGCAAAAAGCTGCTATTAATATCCACCACATTATTTCACCACTTCATTTAGTTGAATAATCACACTGGTTCTTCCATAATTAACATCGGGATTAAGCCCTACATTCATTAAAAAATCGCCACTATAAATTTTGCCGTCTTCGAGTGTTGATTTGGTGCCGGGATATAAATTGATTTCTTTTACAGCATATTTTTTTGCAGCATCAAGGCCCTTTAACTGGATGGGCCTTTCTGTAGCATTAATTACAAATCGATTGCTGTGCAGGTAACTAAAAAGGACAGCGCTACTTTTATCTTCACTTACATATTCAATAGCAGCCGCAGGATTTTCGTAAGGGCTCAACAACCGATATTGATCGCCATGCCATACGATATCTTTAAAACCATTGTAATTTTTAATTGCCTGCTGGCAAAATACCAGGTCATTTTCACTCAATTTTGCGGCTACAATATCAAAACCAAGTTTGCCCATACTGGCAACATCTACCCGGAATTTAATGGGTTGCTTACCCCAGTCTGTAACATGGCAATCGATGGCAATGGAAGGAAAAAAATAAGAATAATCCCATTGCAGAAATATGCGTTCAATGGGTTCCGTATCATCGCT
>JAYTTM010001187.1:0-1002 GCA_043745055.1 Chitinophagaceae bacterium
ATACAATGCTTTGTCTTAAACTGAATGCCGATAAACTTTATCATTTGGGTATTGGCAAAGTTGTAAATAAATCCACTTTATCAAGGGCAAATGAAAAAAAGAGACTGGCAAATATTTCAAGATTTTGGACTTAAGCTGATTGACCAGGCACGAATTATTTACGAAGGAGATAACCAGTTGGACTTTAAACTTAAAGGAAAAATATTCGCTCTTGACTCAACAACTGTAGACCTCTGTTTGGAAGTTTTTTTATGGGCCACTTTTCGTTCCACTAAAGCAGCAATTAAAATACATACTTTGCTGGATCTGAAAACATCTATCCCCGAATTTATTTTCATATCCGAGGGCAGTGTTCATGACGTAAACGCAATGGATTATACTCCGATACAAAGAGGTAGCTATTACGTGATGGACAAGGCTTACATAGATTTTGCAAGGCTGTATAATATAAAGACCGATAAGGCTTATTTTGTAATTCGAGCCAAAGAAAACATTCAATTCACTCGTCTTAGTTCCAGGCTCTCCGATAAAAGCCTGGGAATAATTTGTGATCAGGAGATAATGCTAACGGGCATTAATAGCAGCCAAAGATACCCTGAACGTTTAAGGAGAATAAGATTTTATGATGCCGAGTTTAAAAGGACCTTTGTCTTTCTAACTAATAATTTTAAATTGAAGGCCGTGACAGTAACTCAATTGTATAAACAAAGATGGAAAATAGAATTGTTTTTCCGTTGGATAAAGCAGAATTTAAAAGTTCAATCCTTCTGGGGCTACTCAGAAAATGCAGTGAAAACACAAATATGGATTGCCATCTCTGTATATGTGTTGGTAGCTATCGCTAAGAAGAAATTAAAATTACAGCATTCCCCTTACGAAATCCTTCAATATATAAGTCTTGCACCGTTTGAAAAAATGCCTCTTAGAGATGTTTTTTTAAACAAAAAATATCATGATGTCAAAGAACTAAATTGTATTCAATTGAAACTCTTATAATTAAGA
>JAYTTM010001188.1:0-1004 GCA_043745055.1 Chitinophagaceae bacterium
TAAATGCTAAAAGCTACGCCTACGCTGATTATGCCTATCAAAATATAAAAAACGGGCAATACTGGAAAAAATTGGTTGAACAAAGCGAAGGCATGATACAGGCAGATTCATCAAGGTATGAAGTAAGCCAGTTACCTATTAAGTCTGGAACAAAACTAGTGGTGGGAGCAATTACAGAAGTTGTAAAAAGCAATACAGACAATTGTGCAGGTTTTGTAAAAGTGATAAAAATTTATCCTGCCAGCATACAGAGAAATTTTGATGAAGCAAAAAGTCTTGTTATAATTGAATACCAAAAACAACTAGAAGAAAACTGGATGGGAGAACTAGCAAAAAAATATCCTGTAAAAATTGATACCGCGGTATTTGAATCATTGTTAAAATAGTTGATTTTTTCAGGCTCATGCAGTTCTTTATAAATAAAAATCCAATAGTTTAATTTGTTTATTTAGTGCTGATGAAGGTACATTAATTGCACACATTACTTCCGTGCATTTTACAGCTACAATTGGTTGACTCTTTTCGATTTATTGCGAAAAAAAACTCATTTTTTATTGACTATTCACTACTAGGAGCAACCTCAACACTAGGGAATAGTAGAGCCTTCGGCTCGTTTCTGTTTTATAACGGCGGGTTTTAACCCGTTGTATATTAAAAACCTGCTGATCGAGAGCCATAGGCTCGGCACATACAGCCCTAAATATTGATAAAACCACAAGGCTTAGTTATTAGTTGCGGCCTTGCTTATATGAACCGAACCGACAGTTCTAATTCGATTTTCTGTTAGTTCGTCAACGGGTTGAAACCTCCCGCCAAAGGCTGGATTATAATATTAGTCGAGGCTATAAATCCTTGCTCCTAATAGCGAATAGTCATCCATTTTTATTGATAAGTTCCAGCAAACTATAGTTACTTTCTCTCACAAAAAAGAATAACATGAAAGTCGTCAGGAGGTCTGTGCATTCAGTAATTTATTTATTTAAGCGTAAGTTAAAACAGGAAAA
>JAYTTM010001189.1:0-1000 GCA_043745055.1 Chitinophagaceae bacterium
AATAGCTTTTACGGTGTAATCTATTTGTTCTTCTGTTGTAAATCTGCCCAATCCAAAACGTAGCGAACTATGTGCCAAATCATCTCCTAAACCCAATGCCTTTAAAACATATGAGGGTTCCAAAGAAGCGGATGTACAGGCCGAACCTGAACTTAGCGCAATATTTTTATTAAAACCCATCAGCAAACCTTCGCCTTCTACATGCTTAAAAGAAATATTGGTAACATGTGGTAAACGGTGCTCTTTACTTCCGTTAATGTAAGCCTCCTCCAATTTCATCAATTCATTTTCAAGCTTATCTCTTAAAATGCTAATACGTTTTGTATCAATTTCCATTTCGTTCATGCAAATTTCGCATGCCTTACCAAAACCAACAATGCCCGGCACATTCAAGGTACCACTGCGCATGCCTCTTTCGTGGCCGCCGCCATCCATTTGAGCTGTTACTTTTACCCTTGGGTTTTTACGACGAACATACAATGCTCCAACACCTTTTGGCCCGTACATTTTATGAGCTGTGAATGCCATCAAATCAATACCATCTTTATTTACATTTACCGGAATTTTACCAACTGCCTGCACCGCATCTGTAAAAAATAAAACGCCGTTCTTTTTTGCAATGGCACTTATTTCTCTCACTGGCTGAATTACTCCAATCTCATTATTGGCGTACATGATAGCGATTAAAATAGTAGTTGGTTTAATGGCAGCTTCTAATTCTTTCAAATCAATTAAGCCATCAGCTTTTACTTCTAAATAAGTTACTTCGCCACCCGATTTTTCAATGTGTTTGCAAGTGTCTAAAACAGCTTTGTGCTCCGTAGTAGCAGTAATAATATGATTGCCTTTACTTGCGTACATTTCATACACACCTTTAATACCCAGGTTATCTCCTTCGGTAGCACCACTGGTAAAAATAATTTCTTTGGGATCAGCACCAATCAGTTTAGCAACCTGCTCACGGGCGTAGTCAACTGCTTCTTCTGCCTTCCAGCCAAAA